>JAGLYT010000305.1 GCA_023132075.1 bacterium | reverse complement strand
TTCCCAAAAAATAACTACTAATAAAATTAGTATTGGTACGGTAAGAAAAATTATCCGGATGATCGATAAAAATGAATATAAACGCAGACAATCTTCTCCGGGGATAAAAATCACTTCTAAGGCATTTGGTAAAGACAGAAGATTTCCTATCACTAATAAATATAAAGAATATTGAAAAAACCGTTTTCGAATAAAAAAGTTTTTTAAGTAACGTTCTATCTTGCCATTTCAGAGGATGGTTTTATTTTTTCTTGACATTAATAATTTTTTAAAGTAGAATGGCAACCGTAATGCATAGCATTCTGGTTTATTTTTTGTTAAAAAAGGAAAGGATTAGTGATGAATAAAGCAAGTTTGGATATATTGAAAATTGTTAGAGAAAAAAAAGTCAAGACCATTCAGCTCTGGTTTGTAGATATTTTAGGGACATTGAAATGTGTTTCCATTACGCCAAAAGAGTTAAAACCTACTTTAGAGCACGGCAAAGGGTTTGATGGTTCGTCAATAACCGGTTTTGCTGAGGCAGAAGAATCGGATATTATTGCTATGCCCGATGTTACCACTTTCAAGATTCTTCCCTGGGCAATAGAAGAGGGCCCGGTAGCCAGGATGTTTTGTGACATTTTAAATCCGGATAAGACTCCTTATCCCGGAGATCCCCGTTATGTTCTTAAGCGTAATTTAGAACAGGCCCAAAAGAAAGGTTTTACTTTTAATGTAGGTCCTGAAATGGAATATTTTTATTTTAAAAACAGTAAAAATACTGAAATTCTTGATGAAGGAACATATTTTGAACTTATTCCTAATGATTTAGCTAATGATATGCGTAACAAAACGGTGCGAGTTTTAGAAGAGATGGGTATTGCCATAGAGGCCAGTCATCATGAGGTAGCTCACAGCCAGCATGAGATAGATCCGGCTTACTCTGATGCTTTATCTATGGCTGATAACATTATTACTATGCGTTATTGCATTAAAGAGATTGCTCAACAATACGGTGTTTATGCTACCTTTATGCCCAAACCTTTATTAGGACACAACGGCAGCGGGATGCATACCCACCAGTCACTTTTTAAAAAAGAACGCAATGCCTTTTATGATGCTAAAGATAAACATCATCTTTCTTCTTTAGCCAAGCAATTTATAGCCGGACAATTAAAACACATAAGAGAATTTTCTCTGGTAGTTTGTCAATGGGTAAATTCATATAAGAGACTTGTTTCCGGGTTTGAAGCACCGGTTTATATTTCCTGGGCACAAAAGAACAGGACTACCCTGATTAGAGTCCCTTTATATCGAATAGGCAATGAAAACGCAACCAGAATGGAATTGCGTTGTCCGGATCCGGCGGCTAATCCTTACCTTGCTTTTTCAGTGATGTTGGCTGCGGGTTTAAGAGGAATGGAAAAAGAATATGTTTTGCCGGCGCCTATAGAACCTAACCTTTATAAGATGCAAATGTCGGAAATAGAAAAAAGAAATATTTCCAGTTTACCTTTAAATCTTTTTGAAGCAATTAAAGAAGCGGAAAAGAGTGAATTCGTTAAAGAAACTTTAGGAGAACATATTTTCCTGCGTTTTATCCTTAACAAAAAGAGAGAATGGGAAGATTACAGGGTACAGATTACTTCCTTTGAACTGGAAAAATATCTTCCGCTGCTTTAAAAAATATACTAATATGAATACAACTAAAACGAAACAATCAATCTACGCCAAAAGACTTAAAGCAATTCAGGAAGTCAGTAAAACAATAGTTTCTGACCTTTATCTTGATGACATATTGCGTTTAATCGTTACTGTAACGGCAAAGGTAATGGGTTCAAAAATATGTTCTTTAATGCTTTTAGACGAAGAAAAAAAAGAATTGGTTATTCGGGCAAGTCATTCGGTCAGTGAAGCTTACAATAAAAAACCCCACATAAAATTAGGTGAAGGCATTTCCGGTCAAGTTGCTAAGGAAAACATTCCTATTCAAACTATCGATGTAAAGAAAAATCCACGGTATCTAAATAAAAGCATAGCAGTAACTGAAAATTTATGTTCTCTTTTGAGTGTTCCT
>JAGLYT010000304.1 GCA_023132075.1 bacterium | reverse complement strand
ACGGATATGTAAATCCCAATAAAGGAGAGTGGTTGACTATACATTTTGATGCTGCCCATGCCGGAACGGTTAAAGTAAAAATTTATACCTTAAGAGGACAGTCGGTTTGGAAAACAAGTAAGGAAACAGATGGAGAGGAAGATTTTATTACCTGGAATTGTAAAAATACTGAGGGGACTGTAGTTGCTTCGGGGGTTTATGTTATTCATATTGACGGTCCGGGGATAAAAGATATAAGAAGGGCAGTGGTTTTGAAATAGATAACAGACTAACAAAAGTCCATAGTCGACAGTCCATAGTCCATAGACAACAGAAAAAGACAGGGACAGAGGCACAAAGTAAAAGACAAAAACAGATTTAGTCCATAGTCCATGGTCGATAGTCCATAGACAAAGACATGACAAAACAAATTAAAGAAAGATGTGGGACGTTGCGTAGTAACTTGACTAATTATAAATAGGAATAAATTGTCTTGATTTATGCAGAAGTAGGTTTGAAAAAGAATTGAAATTAAATTCAAGAGGAATAAGCAGATTATATCGAATAACTAAGAACAAACCAAAAGTAATCCAAAAGATAATTAGTTAATAAAGGACACAGCGATTTCTATGTTTGGGTGTTTACTTATATACTTCTTTTCTGTGTTTTATTCTATAAATGTAGACAACTTTTTCTTTATTGTCTATTCGATATAAAATTCGATAGTTTCCAGTTCTTAGACGATATCCTTCATTGGCAGTTAGTTTTAGACATCCTGGGGGATGCGGATTTTGAGAAAATAAAGATATTTTATTTCTAATTCGATCAAAAATCTTAGATTGGAAATTGTTTAAGTCCTTTTGTGCTTGGGGGAGAATAAATATTTTATACATGGCGGTCTTTTAAATATTCTTCAAAAGGTATGGCAAGTTTCTCCTGTTCGTGTAAAGTTTTCAGGTCTAAAAGGTCTTCTTTAATTTCTTCTTGTTCCAATTGTGCTTTGAGGGCTTTTTCTACAAAGAAACCGTATTTGGTGCCGTGTTCTATACAAAATTTTTTAACGCGTTTTATAATATCAGCATTTAATTTGACGGCTAAAGTTAATTTTTCCATATTGTTACCTCCATTATGAGTGTAACATAAATTTATAATTTTGTCAAGAAAAAGTTTACTAAAGTTAACTAAAGTTTAGAGATAAGATGGGGAAGGGAAGACATTGTCAATTATTTAAATAACCATTGACATAACCTTGAACAATACAGTAAGGCAAAAGACAAAAATGAATGAGAGGTGGAAGGGATAGAAATAGCTCTTCTACCTTTTTTTATTGGGGGATGATTTCTGCTTCCCAGGCTATGTCGTAATTCTAATTTTTGAGGCAATTGTAAGAGTGACATTTATTTGTTTGCTGGAGGAAGGTTGCGTTCTCGACGGAGAAATTACGCAGGCTTCCTCCAAAGGCGGACCCGCCTTACGGACTGGCGGACAGGCAAGAAAGCCTGCGGCTACCTGAAACAGGGTTGTGACACAGTATGTATACGGGGGCAGGGATGATTATTATGTTGGGATTTAAATAAATATATTTTTTACTTGACTGGGGATTATAATAATAGTATTATTATTTCTGTAAGTAATCAATAATGATTATTTAAGGAAATAATATGAAATATGAAGAGTTTAGGAAAAAAGTAAAAGGTGTGCCTATTGTTAGCGGTCAGTATTTGAAACTGGCGGTTGATAATACGCAGGCATTTAAGAATCAAGTTGGACGATGGGTTAAAGCCGGCAAGCTCTTAAGACTGAGGCGTGGTTTGTATATTCTCAATGAAGATGACCGCAAGATTAATCCATCCCGTCTATTTATTTCCAGAGAACTATACAGTCCATCCTATGTGAGTATGGAATTTGCCCTGGCTTTTTACGGACTCATTCCTGAAAGAGTTGCGGATGTTACCTGTGTTTCGACTAAAAAGACGGCAGAATTTCAGAACACATTAGGCAGGTTTGTGTATCAGCATGTGAAAAAGAACTGTTTTACCGGGTTTAGAGAAATGAAGGATGAAGCCGGATTGGGTTATTTTATGGCTGTGCCGGA
>JAGLYT010000303.1 GCA_023132075.1 bacterium | reverse complement strand
TAATTTAGTTCTTTTGTAAATAAAAATATTTTAATCTTTTAAATTTAAAGGAAGAATTTTTAAAAAAATGAAAGCATTAGTAACCGGGGCAAACGGATTTATAGGCAGTCATTTAGTAGATGCACTTTTTCAAAAAGGATATGAAGTAAAATGTTTAGTGAGAAAAACAAGCGATTTAAAATGGATTGATAGAGAAAAAGTAAAACTTGTTTACGGTGATATTACTCAAAAAAAAAGTTTATTCACAGCTGTAGAAGAAGTAGACTATGTTTATCATACAGCAGCTTTAGTCAGAGCGGTAAATTGGCAAAAATATTATTGGGTTAATCAATACGGAACACGTAATTTAATTCAGGTTTGTGCTCAAATAAATCCCGGGTTAAAAAAATTTGTTTATTTAAGCAGTCAGGCAGCCAGTGGTCCCGCGGCTCGAGCAGATAATTTGGTGAGAGAGAACGATTGTCCCCGTCCGATAACGGATTACGGAAAGAGTAAACTAAAAGGCGAAGAAGAGATTTTAAATTTTAAAAATAAAGTCCCTTTTGTTATACTGCGTCCTTGTCCGGTTTATGGCCCGAGGGAAAAAGGTATTTATAAATATTTTAAAATGGCTAAATGGGGAATCATACCTGTTTTAGGAAGGGAAAAAAGGTATGTGAATCTTTGTTATATTAAAGATCTGGTAGCAGGAAGCATTCTGGCGGCAGAAAACGAAAAAAGCCGGGGGAAAATTTATTTTATCGGTGATGGCCGGATTTATTCATGGAGTCAGATTGGTGGGATAATTAGTAAATCGCTTAATGTAAAGGGAATAAAAATTGTAATTCCCGAGAAATTATTAAGTATTGTTTCTTTTTTTAATGGAGGAATATCTAAAATTACACAAAAACCTGCAGTAGTTAATTCTCAAAAAGTCCTGGAAATGAAACAAAAGTACTGGCTTTTTGATATCTCACAAATCAAGGAAGATTTGGGGTTTTTGCCGAAATTCCCTTTATCAATAGGGGCAAAACTTAGTATTAATTGGTATCGTCAAAATCACTGGTTATAAAATCATAAAAATTTTTTAGATGGAAATTTTTTGGTAAATTATAACTATGGCCAATGTTTTTTAAGTCTATAGTTAACAGGAAAAAGGTATTTTTAAAATTTATTAAAAAGGAGTAAATAGAGAAATGGCTACAAAAATTATTAACGGGAAAGAGGTTGCTTTTCATTTAAGGGAAGAACTGAAAAGAAAAGTATACGAACTTAAAGCGAAAAAAGGAATTACTCCGGGGCTGGTTACGATTTTGGTAGGGGATGATCCTGCTTCTCAGATTTATGTAAAAAACAAAAAAAAGGCATGCGAAAAAATTGGTATTTATTCTGAAATTTGTCAGTTAGATGCCAGTACTGTGGAAGGAGAATTATTGGAACGTATTAGACGATTTAATAATAATCCTCAAGTTCATGGTATTTTGGTACAATTACCGCTTCCTAAACATATAAGTGCAGAAAAGATTATAGAAGCTATTTCTCCCCAAAAAGATGTAGATGGTTTTCATCCTTTTAATGTTGGAAAATTATTAGTTAAAAAAACGATGGCGGAAATTTTAAAATCAGAAATTTTTATTCCCTGTACCCCTTACGGAATTATAGAGTTGTTAAATTTTTCCGGGATACAAATGAAAGGAGCGGAAGCAGTCATAGTAGGGCGAAGTAATATTGTGGGAAAACCATTAGCGTATTTGTTATTAGCGGAAGATGCTACCGTTACTATTTGTCATTCACAGACAAAAAATTTAGCGGAGATTACCAAAAGAGCGGATATTTTGGTTGCTGCCCTGGGAAAACCGGAGATAATTACCGGTAAAATGGTAAAAGAAGGAGCGGTTGTGATTGATGTAGGTATGAACCGATTAGCGGTTGGATTAGTGGGGGATGTAAATTTTAATTCGGTAATTGAAAAAGTAAGAGCTATTACCCCTGTTCCCGGTGGGGTAGGTCCAATGACCATCACTATGCTTTTACTGAATACAGTAAAAGCGGCAAAATGGTCAGCAGGCTTGTGAAGTACGAGTGTGATTAAAAACACA
>JAGLYT010000302.1 GCA_023132075.1 bacterium | reverse complement strand
TGAACGATATAGCAAATTTTAGCGAAAATACGCGTTCAAAAAATGGAACTGTTTGAGCACAGCGAGTTTTTCATTTTTAGCTTGTTTTTGCGTACCCATAGGGTAAAATTATGCGTCCAGAGAGAAACATATTTTACCTTTATTAAATAACCATATTTAAAATTCAAACTTCAAAATAAAGCCTGATAAACCAAGCAACTACAAACTGAAAAATAAAGATAAAAACAAATAATCTTAATACGACCCTATTACTTACGAAAGGTCAAAAAATTAATAGAATACATCAAACCTTTCTTTAACTCTGCAACACCTCACAAAATGCCCTTTACTTACCTCTTTCATTTTTATTTCCTCCAGACAGCTATCTACCGCTCTATTACAACGAGGATAAAATTTGCACCCAACAGGCAAATCAATTAAATCCGGAATAGTTCCCGGAATGATAACCAATCTCCTGGCTTCCGGTTTTAAATAAGGCAACGCTCCCAATAACCCTATTGTATATGGATGAAGTGGCCGGCAAAAAATTTCTTCTGAACCGGCTTCCTCAACAATTTCCCCGGCATACATTACCACTATCCTGGTACAAATTTCTGCTACAATAGCCATATTATGGGTAATTAAAATTAAAGACATGGATAACTCTTGCTGTAACTTTTTTAATAATTCCAGTATTTCTTTCTGCAGAGTTACATCTAAGGCTGTAGTCGGTTCATCAGCAATTAAAATTTTAGGTAGACAGGATATAGCCATAGCAATCATTGCCCGTTGAAGCATTCCCCCGCTTAATTGATGGGGATAAGAATTCATCACCCGTTCGGGAGAAACAATCATTGCTCGTTTAAGCGAATTTATTGCTTCTTTGTGTATCGCTGAATAAGTATTCAAGTCCTTCCCTGCCCGATGAAGAGCAAGAGATTCATAAATCTGTTGTCCGATGGTGAAAACAGGATTAAATGAAGTAAAAGGATCTTGAAAAATCATCCCGATTTCTCCTCCCCGGATTTTTCGAAGAGAATCATAATCCATATTAATAATATTTTTGTTTTCAAAATATTTTTCTTTCCACATTTCATATCCATGAAAAATTATTTCCCCTTTTGTTATTTCCCCCTCAACAGGTAAAATAAGTTTCAATACGGATAAAGCAAGGGTGCTTTTTCCACATCCTGATTCCCCTACAATACCTAATATTTCTTGTTTTTTTAAAGTTAAACAAACATCTCTGAGGGCAGAAACAATTTTTTTTCTTTTATAATATTCTACAAAAAGGTGTTTTATCTCTAATATCTCACTCATTTTTATCACCCATTTTAGGATCTAAAATATCCCGTAATCCTTCTCCTAAAAGATTATAAGCCAAAACAGTTATTAAAATAGCCACACCCGGAAAAAAAGAAAGCCACCATGCGGTATTAATATAATCTTTTCCGGAGGTTAATATGTTTCCCCAGCTGGGTGTAGGCGGTTGTACTCCTAAACCTAAAAAAGATAAAGCAGATTCGGTAAGTATAGCGCTACCTATCCCTAAAGTTGCAGTAACGAGTATAGGCGTAAGCACATTGGGAAGGAGATGAACAAAAATAATACGATTATTCTTCAGCCCCACTAGTTTTGCCGCCTGAATAAATTCCCTCTCTCTCATAGATAAACATTCTCCCCTCACCATTCGGGCTAATCCTGGCCAGGAAGTTAACCCGATAATTAACATTATATTAAATATGTTAGGAGATAGAAATGCAACTACCATTAAAATTAAAAAAAACGTAGGGAAACAAAGCATACTATCCACTAAACGCATAATTAAACTATCAACCCAACCACCAAAAAAACCGGCCCAAAGGCCCAATAGCGTCCCAACCAAAACAGCTACCCCCACAGCAACAAACCCTATGGATAAAGAAATTCTAGTACCGTAAATAATCCGGGAAAAAACATCTCTTCCCAGTTCATCCGTTCCCAAAAGATGTTTACAGGAAGGAGGAGACAAACGATTAGAGAGATTCTGCTGGATAGGATTATAAGGAGCAATAAAAGGAGCCAAACAAGCCTGCAAAGTCAAAAGCAAAATAATTACGAAACCCCA
>JAGLYT010000301.1 GCA_023132075.1 bacterium | reverse complement strand
ATTACTTCTTTCCGTAATATGAGGTTTTTTAATTATCTGATAAGCATCTAACAACATCAGCCAAGTACCTCCTTTACCATCGAAACCGCTTCTTTAGTGATAATAATTTTTTTATATTTCAAAACATCGTAAACATTTAAATCTTTCCCCAGTATTACCTTTAGTCCGGGAATATTATTTGTCGCCCGTAAAAGAAGTTTATCTATTTTTGCAATTACTATCAATGAAGTTTTTTGCACTTTTAACCCATCTAATAATTTACTCATTATCCTGGTTTTGGGCTCTTTAAGCTCTAAAGTATCTACTACCAACAATTCCCCTGCCTCAAATTTATTAGAAAGAGCTCCTTTTAGAGCTAGCTTTTTTTTCTTTTTAGGTATAGAATATTTAAAGTTTCGTGGACGCGGACCAAAAGTTACACCTCCGTGCCGCCAGAGAGGAGACCTGTTGCTTCCCGCTCTTGCCCTTCCGGTTCCTTTCTGTCTCCACGGCCTGCTTCCTCCTCCGGAAACTTCTCCCTTTGTTTTAGTACAAGCAGTCCCCATACGACAATTAGCTAAATGCATTTTTACTACTTCATTCAGAACAGAGACCTTTACTTTCACCTTGAAAATTTCATCCGGAAGTAAAACCTTATCTATTACTTTCCCTTTACTGTTATACAAATCAATTTCTGCCATTTTTATCTCCTAAAATTATAACCCTTATTTGTTTGCTTTTTCAATTATTACAAGACTCCGCCTCGCTCCGGGAATACAACCTTTAACCATAATCAGACTATTTTCTATATCTATTTTCGCTACCTTCACTTTCTTAAGAACCACCTGATCTCTACCCATTCTTCCCGGCATTTTAGTTCCTTTAAATACCCGCGAAGGAGAAGAACTGGCACCTATCGACCCCGGTGCACGATGAAATGTAGATCCATGAGAAGCTCCCCCACCTTTAAAACCATGTCTCTTTATTACCCCTTGAAATCCTTTTCCTTTGGAAACACCTTTAATTCTAACAAAATCTCCTTCTTTAAATAAATCAATTTTAATTTCCTGTCCAATTTGATACTCTTGAGAATTATTCACCCGAAATTCTTTAAGAACTCTCGCCGGTTTTATATTATTCTTTTTAAAATATCCTGCCTGCGGCTTATTAATTCTTTTTTCCTTTTCCTCTTCAAATCCTAATTGCACAGCTGAATATCCATCTTTTTGAAGGGTTTTTGTCCCCGTTACCCAACATGGTCCGGCCGAAACGGCTGTAACCACTACAGCATTCCCATCTTTGTCAAAAATTTGAGTCATCCCTATTTTTCTACCAATAATTTCCCCAGTCATAATTCACTCCACTTACAAATTTTCTTTCTTTTAATTAATTCCTACAACTTTATCTGAATATCTACTCCTGTCGGCAAATCTAACTTCATCAAAGCATCAACTGTTTGAGGAGTGGGATTCAATATATCGACAAGTCTCTTGTGTATCCTCATCTCAAACTGTTCCCTTGATTTCTTATCTACATGCGGTGATCTCAAAACTGTGTATTTCCTTATTCTTGTAGGTAACAATATGGGCCCTGAAATTTTCGCACCTGTTCTCTTACTATTAGCCACAATTTCCGATAAAGATTGATCTAACATCTTATGGTCATACGCCTTTAAATAAATTCTTATTTTCTCAGCAGGTTTTTCAACAACTTTTTTCTTTGTCTTTTCCTTACCCGCTTCTTTAATTTCCTTCTTGACTTCCTTTTCAACTTCTTTTTTAACCTTTTCTTTAGCCGCTTTTTTAACTTTTTCTTTAACAACTTTTTTAACTTCTTTTTTAACTTTTTCTTTAGCGACCTTTTTAACTTCTTTTTTAACCTTTTCTTTAGCCACTTTTTTAATTTCCTTTTCTTTTTCCTTATCCATATAACCCACCCAAATAATTTATTTTATAACCTCACTTACTACACCGGCTCCTACTGTATGTCCACCTTCCCGAATAGCAAACCTTAATTCTTTTTCCATCGCTATCGGAGTAATTAATTCCACTTCCATCTCTATGTTGTCTCCGGGCATCACCATCTCCACTCCGCTGGGTAACTGAGCTACACCGGTAACATCCGTCGTCCGAAAATAAA
>JAGLYT010000300.1 GCA_023132075.1 bacterium | reverse complement strand
AGAGATACTAAAAGTGCTTATGTATATTGAGATCTTACTCATTTAAATATTGAGTTTTTAAAAAAAAGGTTTCCTTATATAACAAAAACCTGTTTTTCTTTTGGTATAGATATAAAAAAACATTATATCCCTGTTTGTCCTACCGCACATTATATGATTGGCGGGATAAAAACCAACATGAAGGGAGAAACCGGAATAATTAATTTGTATGCGTGTGGAGAAACGGCATGTTTGGGGTTGCACGGGGCTAATCGGTTAGCCAGTAATTCTTTGTTAGAGGGTTTGGTTTTTGGTTATAGAGTGGGAATTTGTGCAGGAGAAAGTGTGGCGAAAAGAAAAAAAGCTTTTAAGATATCTAACAAGTTTAAAGATGAAAAATTAAAAGAATTGGATATGGAAGATATAAGAAAATCACTGAAAAGTTTGATGACCAGGTTTGTCGGGATTGAAAGGGACAGAGAAACACTTTTAGAAGCACGGAAAGAAATAGTTTTTTGGTCTTCCTATGTACTAAGGAGAATTTTTTCAACTCCCGAGGGATGGGAATTACAGAATATGCTTACGGTTGCGAAAATTATTCAAGAGTCGGCACTCTTCAGAAAAGAAAGCCGGGGCGGGCATTACCGTAAGGATTATCCCGCTGAAAATGATATAAAATGGTCAGGAAAACATATTGAATTTTCTATAAAAGATGGTTGTCGGGTAGGAAGGATATAAATGAAAAAAGGATTAAAAAAAACTATTATTTTTAAAGTTAATTCTTCTCATCCCCAATTAGAAAAAATTAAAAATGCAGCCAATGTGATTAAACAGGGAGGTTTAGTTGCTTTTCCTACGGAAACCGTGTATGGTTTAGGTGCGGATGGTTTAAATGCAAAAGCATGTTCCAAAATATTTTCCGTTAAAAAAAGACCGGCAAACATTCCCTTGATTCTCCATATTGCCAGCAAAAAAACCATTTTTGATCTGGCAAAAAAAATTCCACGGGAAGCAGAAGATTTAATTGATATATTTTGGCCGGGCCCGTTAACTTTAGTTTTACCTAAATCCCGGATAATTCCGCAAATTGTAACAGGAGGGTTAGATTCGGTAGCGATAAGAATGCCTAATAATCCAATTGCCTTAAAATTGATAAAATATGCAAAAACGCCTATTGCCGCTCCCAGTGCTAATCTTTACGGAGGGCACTCACCTACCTGTGCGCAGCATGTGCTTGATGATTTAGACGGTTGCGTGGATATTATTGTCGATGGCGGGAAGACAAGTTTAGGGATAGAATCAACGGTTCTGGATTTAACGGTTAAACCCTTTAGAGTTTTACGTGTGGGAGGCATTATCGAAAAAGATTTAAGGAAAATTTTAGGGAAAGTAAAATTAGTTGATAATAGAAAAAAAATTAAGAGTCCGGCAGGTAATTTTCATCCTTCCGTTTGTCCCTCGGGGAAAATGATATTGGTAGAAAAAACAAAAGGTCAAATTGGCGAGATGCAGGAATTAGCCTCACGATTTAGGAAGTCTGGTAAAAGAGTGGGGGTTATGGTTACCAAAGAAAACAAAAATAAATTTAATGGTTCCGTTGTTAAAGTGATTGGTTTGGAAAAAGATTTAAAGACTTGTGCCTTAAATCTTTTCTCTACGTTAAGAAGTTTCAGTAAGGAAAATATCGATGTTCTTATTGCTCAAGGTTTTAAACGAAAAGATATTGGTTTGACGATTATGAATCGTCTGCAGAAAAACATAGACAAAGACATAGACATAGACAAAGACAAAAAATAAATACTAAATACTAAATTCTAAATTCGAAATACTAAACCCTCCTTACAAACTGGAGGACAGGCAAATTCAAAATACAAAACTCCCGCCTTAAAGATTGGCGGACAGGCAAAATTCAAAACAAAGGACAAAGAAAAAAGCACAACAAACAACAGTTCGCAGATAGCAAAAGATAGTCCACCGTCCATAGTCGATAGTCCATAGACAGAAACTACAGTTCACAGATGACAGACGATAGACGATAGACGATAGACGACGGACGACAGATAATTAGGGGCTAAAAAGAGAAAATAAAGGCAAAATATGTTTCTCTCTAGACGCATAATTTTACCCTGTGGGCACGCAAAAACAAGCTAAAAA
>JAGLYT010000030.1 GCA_023132075.1 bacterium | reverse complement strand
TTGTTATATGAATTTGGCTAATATAGCGGTTATGGAAAAAGAAAATAAAATAGCGGAAGAATATTATAAGAAGGCAATAAGAATAAAACCGGATTATATTATAGCACATAAGAATTTAGCTGTTTTTTATGCCCGGTTTGGTGAAAAACAAAAATCAATTATTTACTGGAAAAATGTTTTAAAGTTAAATCCCGAAGACGAAACAGCAATTCTTAACTTGAACAAATTAAAAGCAAGTGAGAAATGATGTGGTTGCTTATAGATTAATCGGATATCTTTTTAGTTTTTTAATATTAATTCCGCCCCTTATTTTTTTTACCAATCTGACCCAAAATCCTTATTCTATTCAGGCAGTGATGTTAAATATCGGTATTTTGTTAATCTGGGGAATATGGATAGTAGAAAACCTGATCAAAAAAAGAGTAATTTTTGTAAAAACATACATGGATGTTCCTTTTTGTTTATTTTTTTTAATTTGTATTCTTTCGTTTGGATGGTCTTTATTTACCCATGGGCAGATGAAGGATGCTATATGTAATTTTGGGTTAAAAAATATATTTTTTGTTTTGAATAATTTTTTAGTTTTCTATGGAACAATTTATTTTTTAGGTGACAGGGGAAAAATAAAAAAAATTAGTTGTCTATTTTTTTTATTAACCTGTTTTGTCTGTGGATATGGGATTTTACAACATCTGGGATTGGAAATAATCTGGAAGCATAATTTAAATCCTTTTGGAAAAAGATGTATTTCTACTTTCGGCAATCCTAATTTTTTAGCTACTTTTTTGGTTTTAATGCTGCCTTTAATTTTTGGTTTTTTTATCAAAGAAAATTTTTTTTTAAAAAAGGCCTTGTTTCTTTTTTTATTTTTACTTGCCTTTATTGTTCTGCTTTTTACTTTTTGTCGCAGTTCCTGGCTTGGTTTTCTTACTGCATTTATTTGTGTGTTAGTTTTATGGATGATTATAGATAAGAGAATAATTTTGCGAAACAAGAAATGGCTGGTGATTTTTCTTGTCTTTATTTTTTTAAGTATTTTATTTTTTTACGGTAATTCAGTCAGAAAGAAGGAAAAAAACATAAGCCGACAAGCTTATGGGGCGTTTACCGTAAAAAAAACTAATCAATCAATATATCAACGCCTTCTTATTTGGAAAACAGCATGGGCAATATTAAAGGATTATCCTCTTTTAGGTTGTGGGTGGGGTTGTTTTGAATTATTCTATCCTTTTTATCAGGGACAATTTTTAAGTGAAGAACAGTTTGTTTCTTTTCGTACACATGCCAATAATGTACATAATGAAATTTTAGAAGTATTAACTCAGACAGGTTTTATTGGATTAGCCATATTTTGCTATCTGTTGATCTGTTTAGGAAGATATTGTTATTATTTAATGAAGAAATTGACTGATATAAATATAAAAGAAGAGGAAAAGATATTAATACCTTGTTTTATAGGTGCTATAGTAGGGGTTTTTACCGATAATATGTTTAATGTTTCTCTTCATTTTCCCATTCCTGCTTTTTTTTTCTGGGTAAGTCTCGGGTTTTTGATAAGTATGGGGAAAAAGGTGGAAGGAGAGGAAGGCCACGTTTTAATTGATTGGGGAAAACCAGAAAATGGGATTCTTAAAAAATTTTTACCCTTTTTTTTAAGTATAATTTTCTTAATTTTAATTGGGAAAGGGATTTTCGGGCAAATAAAAAATTTTACTGCTGAGACCTATTTTTGGAAAGGGTATAAGTTATCAAGAAAGTCTAATTTTTATGATGAGGCGATTGTTAATTATAAAAAAGCATATAAATTAAATCCGTTTTATGTACAAAATAATTATCAATTAGGAAACCTGTTGGCTAAAATGGGTGATATAAAAGGTTCTTTGCGTGCTTACGAAAGTGCCTTGCGTGCTCATCCCGGTTATGATGAGATATATTTTAATTTGGGGGTACAATATTCTAAGATAAAACAATGGGACAAGGCGATAGAAAATTATCAGCAGGCATTAAAAATAAATCCTCTTAATGTTCTTATTCATATTAATTTAGGGCAGGTTTATATGGAAAAAGAAATGTTAAAAGAAGGACTGGAAATATATGTAAAAGCTTTAAAAATAGAGTCTGACAAAAAAGAAATTTACAACAATCTGGGTTCTGTTTATATTAAGATGAAAAATCCGGAAGAGGCGAGAAAATGTTATATTAAAGCTTTGCAGATAGATCCTGGTTTTTATGAAGCCAGGGAAAATTTATTTTCCCTGCAGAAAATATTAAAAGATACGGGGTTTAATAAAGAAGTTCAATCCCCTTGACTTTTAAAAATTAATTTTGTAACATCTAAACAACGAAGATAAAAACAAAATAACTTTTGTCTTTTTTTATATGTTGTTTCGACGGATAAATTGTTTTTCTGGAATATTGTAACCGTAAAGAGAAAGAAGTAAGGGGAGTATTTAAATGCCTGAATTGAGGAAAGATCCTGTTATAGGAAGATGGGTAATTATTTCTGCCGAAAGGGGAAAAAGGCCCTCTGATTTTGCTATAGAAAAAGAAGTCCCGGAGGTTGGCTTTTGTCCTTTTTGTGCAGGACAGGAAGATAAGACTCCTCCGGAAATTACCGCCTATCGGGAAGAAAAGTCCAAAGCGGATTCACCTGGGTGGTGGGTGCGGGTTGTCCCTAATAAGTTTCCGATTTTACAAATAGAAGGACATTTGAATCGGGTAGGGGAAGGTATGTACGACCGGATGAACGGGGTTGGTGCTCATGAGGTGATCATTGAAACCCCTGATCATCATAAAGAAATTTTTGAATTGGAAAATAAAAGAGTAGAAGATATTCTTTGGATTTATCGGGATAGAATTATAGATTTGAAAAAAGATGTTCGCTTTCAATATATTCTTATTTTTAAAAATCGGGGGATAGCGGCCGGTGCATCTTTATCACATCCTCACTCTCAATTGATAGCCACTCCTATTGTTCCCAAAAGAGTAAAAGAAGAAATAAGAGGGGCAAAATCTTATTATGAGTATAAGGAAAGATGTGTGTTTTGTGATATAGTACGGCAGGAAATAAATACCCGCGAACGTTTGATAATAGAAAATGAGGACTTTGTAGCAATAGAACCATTTGCTCCGCGGTTTCCCTTTGAAACATGGATTTTACCTAAGGTTCATAATTGTTCTTTTGAAAATATTCAAAAAAAAGAAGTAGTTAATCTTGCGCAGATATTGAAAGAAATTTTGGAAAGAATAAATAAAGTTCTGGATAATCCTCCTTTCAATTACATCATTCATAGTGCTCCGCTTAATAATTCCAATCTTCCTTATTATCACTGGCACATAGAAATTATACCTAAATTAACCAAAGTAGCGGGTTTTGAATGGGGAACGGGCTTTTATATTAATCCTACTCCACCGGAAGAGGCAGCGAGGTTTTTAAGAGAAGTGGAAGAATAATAGGGATAGAGAAAAGATGAATATTTTAATTGCTGCTTCAGAATGTGTGCCTTTTGCTAAGACAGGAGGGTTAGCCGATGTAACTGGGGCCTTACCTAAAGCGTTAAAAGAACTCAAACATGATGTGCGTGTAATTATGCCCCGGTACAAGAAAATAGATGCTAAGAAGTTTAATTTAAAAGTTATTGCTCGAAACATTCCCGTTTCTTTTGGGAACAAGGTTGAATTAGCAACAGTAATGGAGGGGAAAATTAATTCAAAGTCCTCTATTCCTGTTTATTTCGTAGATAATGAGAAATATTACAATCGTGATGAGTTATACCGGACTTCTTTAGGAGATTATTCTGATAACGGGGAAAGGTTTATTTTTTTTTCCCGTGCTGTTTTAGAAGTAGCCAAAGCAATAAATTTTAAGCCTGATGTAATTCATTGTAATGATTGGCAAACCGGCCTTATCCCTGCTTACCTTAAAACTCTTTATAAATTAGATCCCTTTTTCCTTCGCACTGCTGTTCTTTATACTATTCATAATATTGCGTATCAGGGTGTTTTTCCCAGAGACATTTTTTACTTAGCCGGTTTTGATTGGGAGGATTTTATTCCACAACGATTGGAATATTATGGACAAATTAATTTTATGAAGGCAGGATTGGTTTATGCTGAAGGATTAAATACCGTTAGTAAAACTTATAGCCGTCAGATTCAAACCAGTGAAGAATTTGGACGGGGAATGGAGGGAGTACTGGTGCAAAGGAAGAAAGATCTTTATGGAATAATAAACGGTTTGGATTATAGTATCTGGAATCCTAAACAAGATCAAAACATTATTGTTCAATATAGTTTGGATGATTTAGAAGGAAAAACAACCTGTAAGAAAGACTTACAAAAGATAAGTGGATTGCCGATAGCTCCCGATATTCCTTTAATTGGGTTAGTTGCCCGGTTGGATGCTCAAAAAGGACTGGATATTCTTCATGAAGCAATCGGAAGAATGATGAGAATGAAGTTGCAATTAATTATTTTGGGAACAGGTGATCCTGTATATATGGAATTGTTTGAGAGAATAGGGAAAAAATATCCGCGACAGATAAGTGTAAATTTGAAATTTGATAATGCGTTAGCACATAAGATTTACGCTGGCAGTGATATGTTTCTTATTCCTTCTCATTTTGAACCGTGCGGACTGGGACAATTGATTAGTTTTGTTTATGGGACAATCCCTGTTGTTCATAAAACAGGGGGATTGTCTGATACGGTAGATTCTTTTAATGTTAGAACAGGAAAGGGAAGAGGATTTCTTTTTAATGAGTATAATGCAAAAAGCCTTTTTGAATCAATTAAAAAAGCAGTAAAAATATATAAGATTAAGAAAAAATGGAATAGACTGATAAAAAATGGAATGGAATCTGATTTCTCCTGGGAAAAAGCGGCAAAAAGTTATGTAAGATTATATAAAAAAGCACAACAAGAAAAAATAAAAGAAACAGAACAATAAAAAAGACGATTTTTTTAATCTCAACGAATTTATTTTGCGTTTCTATAGATAAGTTAACCATTGTTGGGAATCAGGAATTTTACCTTGAATAATACCAAAAAACTCATCCTGGAGTTTTTTGGTGGTAGTTCCTCTTTTCCCTTTATCGATAGGGATATTATCTATTTTAACAACGGGTGTTATTTCTACGGCGGTTCCGGTAAAAAATACTTCGTCGGCAAGGTATAATGCTTCCCTGGGAATAAGATGTTGTTCTACCCTGATATTTAAATTTCGGGCAATAACGAAAATACTATGACGGGTAATCCCTGCTAAAATAGAAGCACTGGTAGGAGGGGTATAAATAACACCGTTTTTAACCATAAAAATGTTTTCTCCCGATCCTTCGGAAACATAGCCATGAGCATCTAAAGCAATTCCCTCGTCAAATCCGTCCTGAACAGCCTCCATTTTAATTAATTGTGAGTTAAGGTAGTTTCCGCCTGCCTTAGCTAAAGCAGGAAAAGTATCGGGAGCCGGCCTTCTCCATGAAGAGACACGCACGGAGACCCCTTTTTCTCTTACCCCTTCACCTAAATATTCTCCCCATTCCCATGCCGCAATGGCACAACAGACAGGATTTTTCAAAGGATTCAATCCCATATTTCCGTATCCCCGAAAAACAAAAGGGCGAATATAACATTCTCTAAGATTGTTTTTCTGTACGGTTTCAATGACAGCCTTGGTGAATGTTTCTTTGGAGAAAGGAATTTCTATTCGATATATTTTTGCTGATTCATAAAGACGATTTATGTGGGCTTTTAAGCGAAAAATAACAGGACCTTTGTCGTTTTTATAACAACGCATACTTTCAAAAATAGAAGAACCGTAATGTACAACATGAGAGAGAATATGTGTCGTTGCTTCTGACCATTTAACAAATTTACCGTCATACCAGATTTCCCCTTTTCCAAAAGTCATAAGTTCTTCCTCCCTTAGTAAAGAAATGTAATTTATTAAAAGTAAAAAAATTATATATAAAACAATACCGTTTGTCAATGTTTTTTGTTCTTAATCCGATGGTTCTATTTCGTAATGGTTCTATGTAATTCAATCTATTTTTAATAAAAGAAATTATTTTGACTTTTTTTTCTAATTTTGATAGGATACTTTTGTGAGGTAAGAGATTATTAATGTTGGGGGATAAAATGTTTTCTACGAATGAAATACTGCTAAGAATTATTCTTTCTTTTTTGTTGGGAATCCTTATTGGTTGGGAAAGAGAAACCCATGGACGGGAAGCAGGATTGAGAACACATGTATTGGTATGTATGGGAGCAAATTTATTTATGTTAATTTCCCAGTATATGTTTTTTCTTTATCAAAACATTGCCGCAGTTGATCCCACCCGTATTGCTGCCCAGATTATTACCGGAATAGGGTTTATTGGAGCGGGAACAATTATGCAGGCAAAATTTTCTGTAAGGGGGTTGACTACCGCAGCCAGTTTGTGGGTGGTAGCCGGGATTGGAATGGCCATAGGTTGTGGTTGTTACTTTGCGGCTTTTGTTACGGAAATATTAGTGCTTTTTACCTTACTTTTGTTATGGAGATTGGAACATTTTTTTCAAAGAGATTGGTATAAAATAATTAATATCAGCGGGGAAAGCAACGGGAAACAACTGGAAAAAATCAAGCAAATCTTAGAAGAGGCTGGAGGAAAAATACAAAATTGTGTTATTGAAAAAGATAAAAAAGCTAAAAGGGTCAACATAAAAATAAATGTTAAATTCAGAAAAGTGAAATTTAATAAAGATTTAGTCGATGAAATACTGGAGATAGAAGGTTTAGAAAAAATAAGATGGGAATAGAATCATAATACAATTAAAAAGGATAATTTTCGGTTGGTAAGAAAAAATAAATAATTATGATAACTCCGGATTTGTCGGGAAGAGAATTTAAATTATTTCAGAATTTTATTTTGGAAAATAGTGGGATTTTTTTAGATACAAACAGGGAAGATTCTTTGAGAATAAGCCTTTTTTCCAGGATAACCGCTAAAGGGTTTAGAAATTATTCCGAATATTATTCCTTTCTTAAATATGATGCTTTAGGTGAAAAAGAATTTAAGGAACTATTAAGTTTAATAACGATAAATGAAACTTATTTTTTTAGGAATCCTTCCCATTTTAAATTTTTAAAAGAATATGTTCTTACTCCCTCAATAAGCGAAAAAATACTTTACGGAGAAGGTATTAAAATCTGGAGTGCAGGATGCTCTACAGGGGAAGAACCTTATTCTATGGCTATAACTATTTTGGAGGTATTTGGGTCTTATAAAAATCTGAATATTGAAGTTTTAGCTACAGATGTAAGTATGAATGCATTAGATAAAGCCAAAAAAGGAATTTATTCTCCTCATTCTTTGAAGTTAGTTGATGAAAAAATAAAAGACAAGTATTTTGTTCTTGTAGACAAAATACGATTCAAACTAAAAGATGAAGTAAAGGAAATGGTAAAGTTCGAATATTTTAACTTAATTAAAGAACCCTATCCCCTGACTCAAATGGGAGCATGGGATATAATTTTTTGTCGTAATGTTACTATTTATTTTAAAGTAGAATCAATTATAAGAGTAGTACATAATTTTTATAACAGTCTTAAAGATAATGGCTATTTTTTCATTGGATATGCGGAAACCATGCAGCAGATATCTCCTGAGTTTTTGCCTTTTAAATGGAAGGATATTTTTATATATAAAAAGGGAGTGAGGGATTTATCCCCGGCAGAAAAAACCGTAAATAAAAAAGAAACTGTTATTGTTAAAAAGAAGATAGAGCGAAAAGTTCTTAACGAGGCTATTTTAGCCAGGGATTTGTACGGCAAAGCGATGGGGTTTTTTGAACAGGGTGATTTTTCTCAAGCGTTAATAGAGGTTGGAGAAGTACTTAAAATAGAGCCTCAAATGGCTGAAGCGCATTTTTTAGCAGGAAAAATTCATGCTAATTCTCACCGATTCATTGAAGCGGTAGAGGCGTGTCAATGGGCTATACAACTGGTTCCTTTGTTTCTTGCTGCACATTTTCTTCTGGGAGTTGTCTATGACAAAATGGGACAACGCCAGGAAGCAATTGACGAATTCAGGAAAGTTATTTATATTGACAGAGCTTTTGGTTTGGCGTACTTTAATATAGCACGTATTTATCAATTACAGGGGGAAAGTGAAAAATCCCTGAAAGAATATACTAATGCAATAAAAATTTTTCAAAAAACTTCTTTTTCGGAAAAAGCATTGGAGTTTTCAGAAGGAATTACCGGTGAGTTTTTGATTCAGACTTGCCGGCAAAGCATTGAAAAAATAAGGAAATCTATAAATAAAAAAAATGAATAAAATATTATTTGTTGTCAATATTGTGATGCCTGTTTTAGCCGGAATAGTATATTTCTTTATGGCCGGGTATATTAAATATATTGCCCCTATGCGCATGTTAGTTACAGGGAAGGTTACTTATCGAGGGGCTTTCTGGGGTTTTATTTTCTTTGGGATTTTTTTGATGACCCGCCCTTTTCAAATTCTTCTTGGCCCGCATCCGGTACCGCTTATAATTAACAATATTCGTGAACTTTTTATGATAGGGCTTTTTTCACCTGCGGTATTTATAGGGTTGCTTAGTTTTTCATTAGGGCATGAAAAAATAACCAAAAGATTTATTGTCAGTGTATTTGTGATTTGTTTTGGGTTGGCGGGTATTTTTGCAGTAGTTAATGTTTTTGCAGTTGGCGGCTCTAAAGAAATTTTTAAAATAGGAAAGTATGTGGTTTATGACGGAATATGGTTTCATGAATCTAATCCCAATAAAAGCCTTATGCCTATTTTGTTTGTAATCCGTTTTTTAAATCCGGTAATGATGATGATAACAGTCGGTGCCATTAGTTTGTGGCGTTCGATTACTTTTCCTAAAGAATCAATTTATGATAATATGCCTAAAAAATTGTTATTTCAATCTTTTGCCGTTTTTAGTTTTGGTTTTTCTATGCTTTTTTGCGGGTTTATGTTTATTTTTTGGAATATTCCTAATCAATGGTGGATATATTATGCAGGAGCATTGATGGCCGGGGTTTTTGAAATAATCAGTTTAAGTATTTCTTTAAAAAAAGAAGTAGAAATATAAAAAAGCCGACAATAATCAAGGATAATAATTTCAATAATGAGAAAAAAATATATAAGTCGAAGCAATTTTCAATGGCAGTTTGCATTATTTCTTTTTCTTTTAGTGTTAGTAATTACTTTATTTGTGAGTTTAAGCGTATATTTCACTTTATGGATTGAGTTGTTAAAAGGAGAAGTTTTCTTTGAAGAGATGATGGTAAGAACAGGCAAATTAGTAGCAGGGAAAATAGGTGTTTTGCTAATATTGGAGGCTATTTTGTGTTTTTTGTTTTCTCACCGGATTGCCGGGCCAATCAGCCGTATAGAAAAGATTATTGGATTGCTTCAGCGGGGAGACTTGAGCCGTGATATTCAGATAAGAAAAACAGATGAATTAAACGGATTTGTAAATGAAATTAATCAGTTAGTGTTTCTTTTGAGGGGACAGGTAAAAAAAGAAAAGAAGTTGATAAAAGATGTAAAAGGGAAAATGGATGTATTAAGCGGGCTCTTAATAGAAGAAAAGGTAGATAAAAGAAAAATTTTGATGATTCAGAAAGAGATAGAAAAAATCATAAATAGTTTGGAAGAAGGAAAAGGACAGTTTAAATTAGAATAACCGTGCGGTAAGATGAGTTTTAAATATGATCGTAAAAAATAAGGACAGGCTAATTTACGGCAGGAAAATATTTAAATGGTTAATGAGCATTAGAAGGTGACAAGTAAAGGAAAAATTGGTAATTCTATTTTGTATCCACGGAAAATAATTTTAATTTTAACTGTTTTCTATGTTTCATCAGTAATTGTTGCGGACTATTTAGGTTTTTTAAATAACATTCCCAAAGAAGACATTTCTTATTTTGTTCCCCGGAAAATAAAATTAAAAGGTTTGATTGTCAGCCAACCCCAAAAGAAGAAAAACAAAACCGTTTTTATTTTTAAAGTAAAAGAAATAATAAATGCGAATTGTAATGTTTCAGGTAAAATATTGGTAAATTGTTATTTTCCCCGGTTTGATTTTAAGTGGGGAGATGAAGTAGCAGTAACGGGAACTTTGAGTTATCCTTACTCAGCACTTAATCCCGGTGAATTTGATTATAAAAAATATTTATCCAGGAAAAAAATTTATGCTTTACTTCAGGTGAATGGCTATAACAATATAAAATTAATTGCTTCAAGGAAGAGAAATTTTATCTTTACGGTTCCCTTTTTTTTGCT
>JAGLYT010000003.1 GCA_023132075.1 bacterium | reverse complement strand
TTTTGGATAGGTTTGCTGCTGAATTATTGAAAAAAGAAGAATTAGACTATGACGAAATAGAATCAATATTTAATGAATTCGGGAAAGAACAAGAAGGAAAAAGAAAATAGATTTATGAATGGAAAAAGAGAATTAATTTATCTATTAATTTGTGGTTTTTTGATGTTGGGTATTACCGCCTGTACACCTACTTTTCCCCGGGAAAAAGTCTCAGAATCAATAATAAAAATATGTAAGGAAAACTATGATTTAGATGTGGAAGTAAAGATTACAGGGGAAACGCTGAGCGTTGGTATAGTGTTGGACAATTTAATCGAAGAAAATTTTTATTTTACTAAAGAAGCAAAAAATAAAATAGACAGGATTTTTTTAACTGTAACCCGGGTTTGTTTAAGTACAGATGCGCCCTTAGATTTTTTTGTAATTATCTGCAGGGATACTGTTTCCGAGGTAGATGTTTCCTTTGTCAGATATATAGATGACATTAAAAAATCTTTTTTTAGATATATATCTCAGGAAGATTACTTTAATAGATTGGTTTTAGAAATAGTTCCTCAGGATTTCTGGGAAAAAGATGATTTTTCTTTTTCGGAGATTAAGTTCCCCGGTTTTTTATCTGCGCAAATGGTTCAACGGCTTAATGCCCAAATCAATCAGCAGAATCTTTCTGTGCCTAAGTTTTACATAAATGCTATAAGTAAAAAAGAAGAAGATGATGAATTAGTTGTTTTTGAATGTAAACTGGAAGCGGAAGAAAGTAAAAGTTCTTCGGATTATATGTGGGATGAGTTTTTAGAATTATTAATGGAAACAGTTTATAATGTCTGTGGTAAATATAAATTTTTCGATTATGAGGGACTTCGATTATTGGAAGCAGACGGGGAAGAAATTATAAATATAAAAAAAACAGCTTTAGAAAACATGCAAAAGGGAAAAAAGGATTGGGTTTTTAAGTAAAAATGGTTTTCTTTCTGTTTGTCCATACCGGTATTGAAGGTATTCAGTCCGTAGTTAAGCTTAAAAATTTATCTAAATTTCTGCAGGATTCTTATAAGAAACTTGTGTGAAAAGAGTCATAAAATATAAAGAATGAGTTGATTTTTTAGATTTTTGGTTTTCAGAGTTTGTTGCTATCAAGTTTGTGTTTTTCAGTAATCCTGCCAGTGTAATTTCTTGGAAAAGCCCGGTTTTCGATAAAAATATATTTAAATCAGGAACACCGTTTTTGTGTATAAGGGTTGACTTGTTAAAATTTGCCTATTTTAGACAGTAGTTTAATCTAATGTGTATTTATGTATAAGTTTATAATTTCGTTTGGCAATAAATTTGTCTGTTTTCCTTTTCCTTGATGGGGAGGAAAAGGGTGGAGGGATTAAACAAACAAAATGCGTGGGAAAAAAGTAGTAGTAGCTATGAGCGGTGGAGTAGATTCTTCGGTAACTGCGGTTTTGCTTAAAGAGAAAGACTTTGAAGTTGTTGGTATTACTATGCAGATTGGCCGGGAATACGAACAGGATGGACGGGGAGGCGGGGAAGGGGTAGTAGAGAAGGCAAAAAAAGTTGCCGAGCAATTAGGGATCAGCCATTATGTAGTAGATTTGGAGGATTTTTTTCGGAAGAAAATAATTAATTATTTTTGTAAAGAATATAAATGCGGAAGAACTCCCAATCCTTGCATAAGGTGTAATCAATATATAAAATTTGGTGCGTTGTTAGAAAAAGCAAAAGAACTCAATGCCGATTATTTGGCTACAGGACATTATGCTCAAATAGAATACGACCAAAAAAGAAAAGAATTTTTGCTTAAAAGAGGAACGGATTTAACCAAGGATCAATCTTATGTTTTATACGGGCTAAAACAAAGACAACTTAAACATATTTTATTGCCTCTGGGCGGTTTTTCCAAAAAAAAGATAAAGCAAAAGGCGCAGGAGTTAAACTTAGCTGTAGATATCAAATCAGAATCGCAGGAAATATGTTTTATTCCGGATAATGATTATCGAAATTTTATCAAAAGACAGGGACTGAAGAGAGTAAATCCCGGGAATATTTTAAATAAACAGGGTAAAGTTATCGGCAAACACCAGGGGATTATGTTTTATACTATTGGACAGCGTAAGGGAATAGGCATTGCTGATAAGCACCCGTTGTATGTAATTAAAATTGATAAAGAAGGTAATACCGTTACTGTAGGCAAACAGAAGGATGTTTATCAGGATGAATTAATTGCGGATAATATCAATTGGATAAGTAAAAACAAATTAAAATTACCTTTTAAAGCTCAGGTAAAGATACGCTATCGTCACTCACCTTCCCCGGCAACGATTATGCTTTTAGATAAAGGCAATTTGAAAATAAAATTTGACCGGCCTCAATGGGCAATTACCCCCGGCCAGGCAGTAGTTTTTTACCAAAAAGATACGGTTCTCGGAGGGGGGAGAATAGTAAGTACCGGTATTGTTTGAAGTAAAACAATTGTTGTCCGATAGAATTTGAATAAATAGTTGCTGTTCCTATTTAATTCCGGAAAAATCAAAATAAATAATTGTTGTTTCCGTTAACCGGAGGAAAGAAAATTTGCAGGAGTAGTGATAGATATGTCTGATTTGATATCTGAATGCGCTTATTCAATAGGTGCATCGATTGATATGATGCCCTTTATTCCTGAAATGTTGTCTGGTTTATGGGATATTGGTGCTTCATCAGAAAGAATTGTTGAATTAGTCGGAAAAAATTATAAAAAAAACAAAGCATCTTGTATAGATCTTGGTTGTGGAAAGGGTTCTATAGCAATAAAAATCGCAAAGAATTTTAAATTTAATGTCCTTGGTATTGATGGGATAGGTGGATTCATAGAAGAAGCAAAACAGTATGCAAAAAAGTATAATGTTAGTAATCTCTGCAAATTTGAAGTGAATGATATTAGAAAGATGATTTGCAAAAACAAAAAATATGACCTTGTTATTATGGCTGCGGTAGGAGGAGTATTAGGAGATATCGGTATTACCGTTAAAAAACTGAAGCGGGTTACCAAATCTGACGGGATTATAATTATTGACGATTGTGTTTTGAGTGATGATTCATTATTTAAATCCGATAAATATTTATTTTTCTCTGAAGCAAAAAAGTGTATTAAATCACAGTCTTTGAAAATAATAGATTATTATATGCAATCGGACTTGGAAATGAAGGAAATCAATGATTATAATACAAAAATAATTAAAAAAAACGTGGAAAGATTAAAAGAGAAATATTCTGACAAAATAAGACTTTTTGAAAAATATGTAAAGAATCAAATAAAAGAATCAGAAGAATTAGTCAAGACTAAAGGAATAATTTGGGTATTAAATAACAAATCTAAGAAGATACGGTAATAAACCTTGAAGGGCAGATTGAAGAACTAAAGACTATTCTGAGCGTAAAATATCATAATAAATTAAGGATAAATGTGTTATCCGTATTTGGGGGGTAAGCATTGAGTGAAAAAAAATAATAAAAAGGGTCAGAGAGAAAATTACTCTGACCCTTTTTTAACTGGCGGGGACGACGAGATTCGAACTCGCGATCTCTGCCTTGACAGGGCAGCGTGATAAACCAGGCTACACCACGTCCCCTTTTTTTAAAAGGTACATTTTTATTTAATTATAAAATAAATACTGCTTATCCATTTTTATTGGTGGGCGGGAGAGGACTCGAACCTCCGACCTCTGCCTTGTAAGGGCAGCGCTATCCCTCTAAGCTACCCGCCCGAATTTATATTATATCAATTTTTATTAAGTATACAATATCTTTCTTTTGGTAGCGGCGGAGGGATTTGAACCCCCGACATAGCGGGTATGAGCCGCCTGCTCTGCCAGACTGAGCTACACCGCCATAATTTCCTATTTTTTTAAATAAAAAATTTCTCTAAAAAGATTATCAATTTTTCCGCCAATTTTTCTACCCATCTTTACAGAAAGAGTTTTAGCGGTGCTGTCTTTAAATTTATCTTTAAATGCTTTTAAAAGCATTTGACTGATTGCCGTGGAAAAACCAAATTGCGGATCCCGAATATCCCCGCTTATTGGTAAATTAAAAGAAATTTTATCGGTTTTAAAAAAATCAGTTACAATTTTTACCGGTAAACCGAAAATTTTCTGTGTTTTCGTCATTCCATCCCCGAAACTAATGTGTAAATTTTCCAGAGTAACTAAATTGCTGGAAACTACCCAGTCATTTTGACATTGGATAATGGAATGCAATTGTAGAATACCATTTTTTATATTAAAATTGCAATTAGGCTCAAAGAACGAATTAAAATAAGGTAAAAAGATATTTTTAGCTTGAATTTCACCGGTTAAATTTACTTTTTGATCAACCGTAAGAAACTCCCCTTTACAGAAAATATTTCCTTTGGGAGACGAAGGAAATTCCCCTTTTAAACTAAATTTTACTCCTGAATTTTTTACATTTATATTTTTAACTAAACAGTCTAAATTGTTAATTAATAAAGATTGTTTTTCATCCGGATAATCGTTGAAAACAAGCTTTCCTTTTTTTAAAATAATTTTTTCTATAGTTAAAGGAATCGATAACGGAGAAGAAATGTTTTTTATTTCTTCAGCATTTTTTGTTTCAATTGCTCCTGTTAAACAAGAAAAAATCTCATTAAATCTCGGATGTTCAATATTTATTATCGGGTGATGAAAAAATATCTCCTGAAAAAGAGGATTTCCCTTCAAGAGAGAGAAAAGACCAATATTTATCCGGAGTTTTTTAACAAAAAGTATAGTTTTTGCAGAAGAATCTGCCGAATCACTAATAGCCAATTCATTAAAAGATACTCTTCCTTTGAGAAAACAAACATTAACGCTTTTTAAGTCAATTGTTGTATTGGTTAATTCCGGAATATTTTTTACCGTTAAATTGTAAATAAGTTTTCCGGCAAGAACTTTAAAAAAACCTGCAATTATAATTAATCCGACAAAAACAACTAAAACACATTTTAACCAAAATTTCAAGAGTTTTTCCTCTGGGCAATTGAAATAATTGAATTTACTTAAATTATCCGATAATTGCTATAATAAATGAAAAAATGACCAAAAACTATTTTGAGTACTTATAATATAAAATCCGCTTTAAAAAGTCAATACATTTTTGCTTAATTGCCGGTTGCAAATTAAAATCGGACACTTTTTAACGGTTTCATTTTTTAATTTTTGAATGTTCACAAATTTTTCATTTTCCCGGAATTTAAGTTCCAATGCTTATTTATTCAATTGAATATTCTAATCTGCATAATAGAAGAGAGCGAATAATTTTTGTCAGAATTACTGCTCGATCTTTTTGTTTTTGAAGAGACTTTTTTGGAGGATAAATTACATTGACAAAAGCAGGAATTATTGATAAAATAAATTATCAAGAGAAATGTTTGGTAAAGGGGGGAGAGTAGACCTTCTTAAAAAGAAGTTCATTCTATTAAAAACCAAAAACAAGGGATTCAATTATGATTAACGAGCAGATGAAAATTATTGTAGTCGATGATGAGCCCATGATTACAGAAACGCTGAGTATGTCATTACAAGAGGAAGACTGGCAGATTTTTTCTGCCAACCATGGAGAAGAAGCTATTAAACTGGCAAAGAAAATTTCCCCGGATGTAGCCATTATAGACTTAAAATTACCGGATATAAATGGTTTGGAAATAGCTCGGGCAATAAAAAATATAGATGCGGACGTGTGTGTTATTATCATAACCGGCCATGCTCAAATGGAAACAGCTATAAGTGCCTTAATAGAAGGTGCCTATGATTATATCACTAAACCGTTTGATATTACCCATGTGAAGTCGGTGGTGCAAAAAGGTTTGCAAAAACGTGCTCTTGCTTTAAAAAATAAAGAACTTATTGAAAAATTAAAAAGAGAAAAAAGAAGAATTGAAGCTATCTTGGAAATAAGTAAGATGTTTAATGTAATTTTTTCTTTAGAGGATTTAGTAGATTTTTCTGTAGTTAAAGTTTCTCAGATGTTAGAAGCACAGAGGGGTTCTTTGATGCTTGTAGATAAGGACTCGAAAGAGCTTTTTATTTGCGGGGCATATGGGTTGGAAGAAAAAATAGTTAAAGAGACCAGATTAAAAATAGGAGAAAGCATTGCCGGCCGGGTCTTTGAAACAGGGGAACCGTTGTGTGTTATGGATATTGAAAATGATCTGCGGCTTTTACGTAAAAACCAATCCGTTTATGCAACTAAATCGTTTATTAGTATACCCATAAAACAGGAAAAAGAGATTATAGGCGTATTTAATTTTTCCAATAAGGAGCCTTTTTTTACTGAAGAAGATGTTGCTTTTGTTTCTATTGTTGCTCATCAGACGGCTATTGCTATAGAAAAAATCCGTTTGTATGATAAGGTAACAAAACTAGCCGTTACGGATGAATTAACCGGTTTATTTAATAGAAGGTATTTTATGAAACAATTAAAGGAAGAAATTAAACGAAATCAAAGATATCATCATTCTCTCTCTTTAATCATGTTCGATGTTGATGATTTCAAAAAGTTTAATGATAATTATAGCCACTTAGTAGGGGATGCAGTACTTAAGAAAATAGCGAAAATTTTGACTGAAAACGTGCGTAATGTGGATGTCGTCAGTCGTTATGGCGGAGAGGAGTTTATTGTTATTTTACCGGAAACAGACATTAAAGAAGCCACAAGAGTAGCAGAAAAGATAAGAAAATCTGCTGAAGAAAGTCTTTTCGGCAGAAAATTTTTGGGTAGAAACCAGGGAGGGAAAAAAGACATAAAAAAATTAACCGTTAGCGGAGGAGTGGCTACTTACCAATTGCGAGAAGAAATAGAGATGTTTATTAAGAGAGCAGACGATGCTCTTTATCAGGCTAAAAAAACAGGTAAAAATAAAATTGAATGTGCCCCGGTCCCTGTTTTTCATGAATAAGTTTGTACTTTTGTTTATTTACCTTATTCTTTCAAATCGAATATCAAAAAATTTTTTTAGAAAAAGATACAGCGTTTATGCGAAAATTTCCGGAGATATTTTCCCGGCAAGGGAAAATATGAATTTTTTTACGGCTATTTAAAAAATTATTCAAAACAAAATGCTTTAAATTTAAAAAAGGGCATTAATAAACTGTCTTTTGTTGGGCAGTTATTTTTATTAAAGAGATAAGTTTTAAAGAATAAAAAACAAAAAAGGTTCAATAAAAGAGAAATTATATGTCAAGTTTAACGGATTTTTATTTTCATCCTGAGGTGCGAAGGAGAATTGTAGAATATTGTGGAGGAGAGGGGAATAATTTTTCTTCTTTTACGGCAGCAACACTGGTTGGTTATGGAGAAGAAAAACACTGGGTAGGTAAAAAAGATGAAGAGATTGGATTGACTCCTCAAGAGGGATTTGAGCAAATATTAGGGAACGGATGGGATATTTTTCGTTCCAGTTGGGATAGGATGAGTAGTTTAGGATTTTTGGATGTGGAATATTTTAATATGGATTATCCGGGAGAAATATACCTTAATCCTTATCGGACATTTAGTAAATTAGAGTCGTTATATAAAACAATATTGAGCGTATTTTACAAATTCAACATTATTCCTTTAGTAATTATGACCGGCCGGGGATATCATTTTTCCATCCGGTTACCTCAAAACAACAAAATTCATCAAAAAATCGAGGAGATAGGTAACATTCCTTCTTCTATGAAAAGCAAATATCTTGATTTGAAAAATAGGGGACTGTACTTGTCTCTCAAACAGGGAAAAGCTTATGATGGGATAGGCCGGTTAATGGAATATGTGGCTCATTTGGTTATTAAAAAGATGCGTAATAGGGGAATACCCGTTGTTTGCACTGATTTAGCCGTGGGAATGAATAATTCAGTACGGGAAGCGATTTCCCTGGATTTGTCTATGTATGGAGACCCCCTTCATTTTCGACATATTCGTTGTCCCTTTAGTACCTATCAAAAACATAAAAATAAGGGATTTAAAATCGGTGAGTTAGCGGCAAAAAAACCTGTTCAGATTGCTCTTCCCAGAACGGAAACGGTAAGCATGGAAAATTTATGCCAATGGAAAAATGATTTTCGGAAAGCCAGTGAGTATGCCTCTAAAGTAGAAACCCGTATTCCGGATGCATCAAGAGGGTGTGAGAATTTAATTAGAAGTTATAAGCGATCACAGCTCTATCAATTTCATAAACATTTTGATTCCCAGGAACATGATTTGCCTTCTGACTGGGAAAAAACTTATGATTGTTTTGATTTTGGAAAATTTCCTCCTTGTATATCACACGCTCTTTCCTTCCCCAATGATAATCTATTAAAGCCAACGAATATTCAGACTATTACGCGGGTATTATTAAAGGAAAAATGGCATCCTAAACATATCGCCGGCTTTATTCGTTCCAAGTATGAGCGTAATTATGATTGGGGAAATATGTGGGTAAGAAACGATGCCAATTTGCGTGCCGATTTTTATGTCCGTCTTTTTGCAGGACTGTTGAGTGACGGAACGGATCAGGAAGAAGATTTAAACTGTATTTCTTTCCAGAAAAAAGGGTTTTGTTGGAAGAAATGGTGTGGACATAGTTTAGAACATTATAAAGTTAATTGAAACTATAGAAGATTTTGTGATTATCATACAAATTTTATTTATTTTAAAAAGCGGAAATAAATTCAAATGGAAATAGGAATTTCTACAGGGATTATTTATAATTATAACTTGTTGGAAAAAATTTGTTTATTCAAAGAAGCGGGTTTTGATAATATTGAACTTTGTTTTAATCCACGGCTGAATAAAGATAAATTTTATCAATTTAATTATCAAAATTGGCTTTATGTATATGAACTTAAAGATAAATTAAAAGAGCTTGGGTTGAAAATACATTCAATGCATGCTCCCTATTCCTCTACTTTCGACATTTCCGATTTAAATGAGCAACAGCGTGTAAATACGGTAAAGGAAATAAAAAACATTATTGATGTCTTAAGAGTTTTGGACGGAAATATTTTAGTGCTTCATCCTACAATAAAAGAAATGTCTGAAAATAATTTTAAAGAAAGAAGTGAATGGTTTAAAAAGGCGACGGAAAGTCTTAGAGCTATTATTGTTTATGGGGAAAAAAAGGGGATTAAGATAGCGGTTGAAAATTTACTTCCCCATATTTTTTTTGGGGGTTTTAATGATTTGTTAAATTTAATCAATCAATTTGATTCTAAAAATTCAGGGATTTGTTTAGATACTTCCCATGCAAATTTAGGTGAAGGGACTTTGGAAGCGGTAAAGAAATTTGGGCAAAAAATTAATTCCTTACATATTTCCGATAATTATGGTAAAAATGACGATCATTTTCCTGTGGGGGAGGGAATTATTAATTGGGATGAATTTTTAGGTGAATTATGGAAAGTGAATTTTAGAGGGGTCTTTATGTTAGAAATATTAAAAGAAGTCAAAGAGGAAGAATTGCCGTCAATGTTAAAGAAAATTTATAAAAACACAAGAAGATTAGTGGAGGGAGTACTGTGAAATATTTTTCTGTGCGGGGAACAAGAGACATTTTAAACGAAGAAGCACTGAAATTACGTTACCTGGAAAAATTAGGGAGGGAGGTTTTTTCTTCTTATGGGCATAGGGAAATAGTAATTCCTACTTTTGAGCGGACGGAGCTTTTTACCCGTAGCATCGGAGAGGTATCGGATATTGTAGAAAAAGAGATGTATACTTTCCAGGACAAAAAGAGCAGGAGTTTGAGTTTGCGGCCGGAAGGCACTGCCGGTGTAGTACGTGCCTATATAGAACGCAATTTGTATCGAGAAAATGCTTCCTTGCGGCTTTATTATCTGGGCCCAATGTTCCGGTATGAAAGGCCTCAGGCAGGTAGATATAGAGAGTTTCGGCAAATAGGAGCGGAATTATTTGGTAGTGATAATACCAGAAGTGATGTGGAAATTATAAATGTGTTTGTGGATTTTTTTGGGAAGGTAGGGTTGAAAGAGAAGAATTTCAAGTTGTACATCAATAATGTAGGTTGTGAAAGTTGTAGAAAAAAGTACAAAGGTATTTTTACCGAGTCTATGCAAAAAAATCTTTCTAATCTTTGTGTCGATTGTCAGAGGAGATTTTCCAAAAATCCTTTTAGGGTATTGGATTGTAAAAATAAACAATGCAGGAATTATATTGAAAATGTTCCTCTTATTTCTGAGTGTTTGTGTCAGGATTGTAAGAAAAAAACAGAAGAAATAAAAGAATATCTTCAAGATTTGGACATAAAATACAAGGAAGATCCTTATTTAGTAAGGGGTTTAGATTATTATACCGGAATAGTATTTGAAATAAAATGTGGTAAATTAGGGGCACAGGATGCCATTGCTGCCGGGGGAAGATATGATAATTTGGTGAAAGATATGGGGGGGCATTCTGTACCGGCAGTGGGTTGTGCGCTAGGATTAGAAAGGTTATTAGAAGTGGTAAATTCAGAAAAGATTGATTTGCCTATAAAGAAAGAATTAGATGTATATTTTGCTTGTTTAGGGGAAAGGGCTTTAGCCAGAGGTGTTGATTTGGCCGGTGGGTTACGATGTAATAAAGTTTCCTGTCAGGTAGATTATAATGAAAAAAGCCTAAAAGCACAATTAAAAGAAGCTAATAGATTACAAGCAAAATTTACCGTTATTATAGGAGATGAGGAATTGCAAAAAGGAGTAGTAATTTTAAGGGATATGGAGAAAGAAAAACAGAAAGAAGTAAAACCAGGAGACTTAATGGGAGCAATAAGAGGGGATGACAAATCGACAAGTCAAGGCAGAGTGGAACAAAGGGAACTCGGAAATTCATAAAAAGGAAAAGAAAATGAAATTAAAAAGGACTCATTATTGTGCTCAACTGAATAAAGATAATGTCGGGCAGGAAGTAGTAGTTTGCGGATGGGTTCATTCACGGCGTGACCACGGGGGAGTAACCTTTATTGATTTAAGGGATAAAGGAGATGTTCTCCAGGTGGTTTTTGATGCCAAATTAGAAGTTGCTCATAAGCTGCGCAGTGAATATGTTCTTTCAGTTAAAGGAAAAATAAGAAGACGCCCGCTGGATACGGAAAATACTCTGTTAAAAACAGGGGAAATTGAGCTTGTTGCCGAAGAAGTGGAATTACTGAATAAATCACTTACTCCTCCCTTTGAAATTTCCGAGAAAACAAAGACTTCGGAAGAGATCAGATTGAAATACAGATATCTTGATTTAAGGCGGCCGCAGTTATTGAAGAATTTCTCCCTGCGCCATAAAGTAAGTAAAATAATAAGGGATATATTAGACAAAAGAGGATTTATGGAGGTAGAAACCCCTATTTTGACTAAATCTACACCTGAAGGAGCCAGGGATTATTTAGTTCCCAGCAGAGTTAATCCCGCTGAGTTTTTTGCTTTGCCGCAATCTCCTCAATTATTTAAACAGCTTTTGATGGTTGCCGGAATGGATAAGTATTTTCAAATTTGTAAATGTTTTAGAGATGAAGATTTAAGAGCTGACAGGCAGCCGGAATTTACCCAGGTAGATATGGAAATGTCTTTTGTAGATGAAGAAGAAATTTTTACCGTAGTTGAGGAGATAATAAGTACTCTTTTTCAACAAGTATTAAATAAAAAAATAACGTTGCCTTTTTCCCGGCTGAGCTATGGGGAGGCAATGGAAAAGTATGGAACGGATAAACCTGACTTACGTTTTGGACTGGAAATTATTGACCTTTCGGTAATAGTTAGTAATTGTCAATTTAAGGTTTTTAAGGGAGCGGTGGAAAAAGGGGGAAAGGTTAGGGGAATTCGGGTTAAAGGAGAATTTTCGCGTAAAGAGATAGAAGAAATGACCGCATGGATTGCTTCCTTCGGAGCGAAAGGTTTAGCCTGGATGAAAGTAACTTCTGAAGGGTTGGAATCAAATATTACTAAATTTTTTTCAAAAGAAGAATTACAGCAAATACAGGATAAGATGCAGGGAGAGGAAGGGGATTTGTTATTATTTGTAGCTGATAAAGAAAAAATAGTAAATAGTAGTTTAGCAAACTTACGCTTGTATCTGGCTGAAAAAAAGAAGTTGATTAATTCCGACAGTTTTCATTTTTCCTGGATTATAGATTTTCCGCTTTTGGAATACAGTGAAGAAGAAAAACGATTACAAGCTTTACATCATCCTTTTACCAGTCCAAAGGAAGAAGATATTCCCCTTTTAAGCGAATTGCCGCAAAAAGTTCGTTCCCGTGCTTATGATTTAGTTTTGAATGGTTATGAATTGGGAGGTGGGAGCATAAGAATTCATAATGCTTCGTTACAACGGGAAATGTTTAATGTTTTAGGTATTTCTGATGCTCAGGCAGAGCAAAAATTCGGATTTCTTTTGAAAGCCCTGGATTTTGGCGCCCCTCCGCATGGGGGAATAGCATTAGGATTGGACAGGTTGATAATGCTTATGGTAGGGGCTGATTCTATCCGTGACGTAATTGCCTTTCCAAAGACTCAAAAAGCAATTTGTCTCTTGACCGAATCTCCTTCTCCTGTGACAGAAAAACAACTGCAGGAGCTGCATATTAAATTGAATGTTAGTGAGTAAGGTATCTTATTTAGATTAATATTTTTGACTTTTTAAATAAAAATGAATAAAGAAATTTTTTTAAATAATAATGAAGAAAGTTTAAATCTTTGCGGGCAATTTGATGAGAATTTGCATTTAATGGAAAATGCATTTAAGGTTACTATTATTGCCAGAGGGGATAAACTTACAATAAAGGGAAAAGAAAAAAATATACAAAAAACGGAAAAAGTTATAGAAGAGATTTTAGATGTTTATCGTTCGGGACATATTCTTAAAGAACAGGAAATTAAATATATAATTGACCGGATTGGGCTCGGGGTGAAAGATAAAGTATCTCCGGTTTTCTCCGAAGTAATTTATACAACGGTAAAAGGAGAAAATATAAAATCAAAAACCCTGCAACAAAGAAAATATATTCAGGCAATCAAGAAATATGATATAGTCGTTGCTATTGGTCCGGCTGGTACGGGAAAAACTTATCTTGCAGTAGCTTCTGCTGTAGCTGCTTTAAAGGCAAAGGAAGTTTCCCGTATTGTTTTAACCAGACCGTTAGTAGAAGCAGGGGAAAAAATAGGTTACTTGCCGGGAGATTTATATGAAAAAGTAAATCCTTATTTGAGTCCTCTTTATGATGCTTTTTATCTTATGTTAGGCCCTGAAAAATTTCAGAGATTAAGAGAGGACAAAATTATCGAGGTGGTTCCTTTAGCTTATATGCGGGGAAGGACGTTGAATGATGCTTTTATTATATTAGATGAAGCACAAAATACTACTGCTGATCAGATGAAAATGTTTTTAACCAGACTGGGATTTGAATCCCGCATGGTTATTACCGGAGATATCACACAAATAGATTTGGAAAGAAAGGATTTTTCCGGATTAGTTCAGATGCAGTACGTTTTAGGAAAGATAGAGGAAATAGGATTTGTTTGTTTTACCAGTAAAGATGTAATAAGGCATAAGTTAGTGAGTAGAATTATTGAGGCTTATTCTTTTTGGGAAAAAGCGAATAATTCCCGTAAGTTTTCGAGTGAGCGAATGCAACGGAAAAAAAGAATAGTTCTAAAAAAAGGAGACGGTAATGTTTGAATGGAGATTACCATTAAGGAAATTTTTGTTGCGCCTATTACGGGGGATAAAGAAACCCCCCTCAAAAACTTCTGTACGAAGAAACGGCGTTTTTTTAGATCATAAGATACGCATGCCTATTTGGGCAATAGGCATTTTTACCTTTTTTGTTTTATACTGGATTTTATTTCTTGAACTTGGCTTGAATTGGAATAATGCAATAGGAATATTTATTTTTGTCTCTCTAATAATTTTTGGTAACAGATTTTATTTGCGTCGGTATTCTCCGGAAACTATTTCCAATAACAATCGATTAGCTCTGTTGAGTGTAATAGCAATTACAATTGTGTTATTTATGGTAATGGTTACAGAACTAAAAATGACTATTCCCGGCATTTCTCCCTATATTGTTCCTATTCCGGCAGCGGCTATGTTGGTGACCATTCTACTGGGAACTAGTCCGGCGGCAATAGTTGTTTTGGCTTTAAGTATGATTTTGGGTGTGTTAAATGACTTTAACTTTAATTATTTTTTTGTAGCTTTTATCGGCGGTTTGACAGGGGTCGGAAGCGTTTTAGGTGTACGCAACAGAAAAGATTTTACACGAGCCGGTTTATTTATAAACATTGCTAATATTTTGGCGATAGTAATTTTGGGGTTTTTGCAAAACACTTCTCCTTTTATAGTAGGCAAAGATTTTCTATGGGGAATAGGAAACGGATTTTTATCTGTAGTTTTAGCGATAGGTCTTTTGCCTTATCTGGAAAACACTTTTTCTATTACTACTGATATTAAACTTTTGGAGTTAGCCGATTTCAACCAACCGTTACTTAAAAGATTGATGTTAGAAGCTCCCGGGACCTATCATCATAGTCTTTTGGTAGGTAATTTAGTCGAAACTGCTGCAGAGATAATAGGAGCGAATCCTTTATTGGCCAGAGTGGGGGCTTATTATCATGATATCGGAAAGCTTACTAAACCCGAATATTTTATTGAAAATATTCCTACTTTTAAAAGCAAACACGATACCTTAGTTCCTTCGATGAGCAGCCTTATTTTAGTTTCTCATGTAAAAGACGGAGTAGCTTTGGCTAAAGAACACCGGATAGATAAGGGAATAATAGATATTATTCAACAGCATCATGGGACGTCTTTAATTCACTTTTTTTATCAGAGGGCTTTGGAAGAATATGAATCGGAAGAGATTGAAGAGGGGACATATCGTTATCCCGGCCCAAAACCTAAAACCAGAGAAGCAGCCTTGATAATGTTAGCGGATGCAGTAGAAGCCGCTTCCCGTTCATTGGAAGAGCCCTCTCATCGTAGAATAGAAGAAATAGTGAATAAAATTATTAACAATAAATTTATTGATGAGCAGTTAAATGATTGTAATATTACTTTATCTAATCTACATCGTATTGCGGAAAGTTTTGTTCATTCTTTGGTTAGCGTTTATCATTCAAGAATAGAATATCCCGGATATGGAGAAGAAAAAGAGCAGGAAAAAAGTGAAAATTTTAATTCATAATCTTCAAAGAACAGTAAAAATCAATAACGATTATGTGCAAAAGGTGGTAAGAAAAACCTTAAAAGCCAGTAATTACCTTGTGAATAATAAAATTGAAAAAAATGCAGAAATGAATATCGTTTTTGTGGACAATAGATATATAAAACATTTAAACAAAAAATATTTAAATAAAAATCGTCCTACGGATGTAATTTGTTTTTTGATTGGGGGAAATGATATGTTCGGGGATGTTTTCGTTTCTGTAGAACAGGCTAAGAAACAAGCAAAAGAACAAGGACACTTGTTAAAGAAAGAATTGACTTTGTTAGTAATTCATGGGGTTCTTCATTTATTAGGTTATGATCATATGGAGGAAAAAGAAAATTTTATTATGAGAAAAAAAGAAGATAATATTTTACAGTCCTGTTTAAAATTAAATTATTAAAAATTTTAAAAATATAAAGGAAATCTTTTTTTAATGGAAATTATTAAAAATAAAACATTGTGGTCGAGTTTTAATAATGCGATAAAGGGGATAGTTTATGTAGTAAAGACGCAGCGTAATATGCGGATACACTTTTTGCTGGCATTTGTAGTTTTAATCGCTATTTTATTTTTAAATTTAACTAAGATTGAAGTATTGATTCTTGTTTTTACGATAATGCTTGTTTTGATTGTAGAAATGATTAATAGTGCAATAGAAGTGGTTATAAATTTGATTACGGAAACATATCATCCTTTGGCCCGGATGGCTAAGGATATTGCTGCCGGTGCTGTTATGTTTGCGGCGATAAATGCTTTTATTGTCGGATATTTAATTTTTATGAAATTCGTCAAATTATATGTAGAATCCGAATTGGAAGTGGTGTTGTTTAAAGTGCAGCGTTCGCCGGAATATATTACGCTTATTTGTCTATTAATAGTGATAATTTTAGTCCTTATGGGAAAGACCATGTTTAAAAAGGGTAGTCCCTTGCGTGGAGGGATGCCCAGCGGTCACAGTGCTATTGCCTTCGCTATTTGGACGACTACTATATATGTTCATCCGGGAAATGTGCTTGTTGTTTGTGTTCCTGTTTTTATTTTGGCGTGTTTAATTGTTCACAGCAGGATTGCTTTGGGAATTCACAATTGGTGGGAGGGTTTGACAGGAGCTTTTTTGGGAGTGTTGGTTACTACACTGATTTTTCAAATATTTACTTAGTCCTTACTTATATTGTATTGTTGGACAGGGATTAATAACTATAGCAAAAAATAATGGAGGTAATGATTGTTTTTATTGAAAGGGTTGAGTCTGGCAGTGTTATTGAGTTTTTCATTCTTTTTTTCGCTAATGGAGACGGTTTTTGTTTCTTTAGATAAATTTAAAATAAGAGAATTAAAAGAGAAAAAATCTTTTTTGATCATTGACAAACTATTACAAAAACCTTCCTGGTGGTTGACGGATATTTTAGTGGGAAATACCTTAGTTAATATAGTGTTTACCACTCTGGCTATAAATATGGCAGTTGATTTTGCTTATGGATGGTCTGTTAAAAAGGAATTAGTAATAAGCATAACGGTTGTTTTGGTAACGGTCATTATCCTTATCTTTGGAGAAATTATTCCCAAGACATTAGCCAGGGTGCAAACAGTTAAATTTTTTTCTTTATTGATTAAGCCCTTTTTAATAGTGGATAAAATTTTGTTTCCGGCAAGTAAATTGCTTTTATGGATTACTCATTTTTTTATTAAGCCCAAGAAAGAACGGCCGGAGAAAAAAAAGGTAACTAAAAAAGAATTATATTTTTTTCTGCGTACAGGTAGAAAAGAAGGAGCGTTAGAAGAAGAAGAAGAGAAAATAATTTATCGGGTATTAAGTTTGAGAGATATTCCAGTAGAAAAGATAATGACTTGCCGGGATAAAATAGATGCGATTTCTTTGTCTCAAATTAAGGATAAGGAGAATTTTTTTTATCAGATAATGGAAATAGGAAGATCCCGTATTCCGGTATATGGGAATAATTTAGACGACATAAAAGGGGTTCTTTACGTTAAAGATTTATTATCGGTTATAGGAAAATCAGAATTTTTTTCCATATCTAATTTTTTGCATTCTCCGTTTTTTGTTGCTCCGGATGTAAAAATAGATGACTTATTCAAGGAGTTTAACAGTAAAAAGACACATGTTGCGGTGGTAAAAGAAAAAGGAATTTTAAAAGGGTTGGTAAGTATGGAAGATATTGTAGAAGAAATTGTGGGAGAAATTCTGGATGAATATGATTTGGCCAGGATTAGAGAAAGGCAATATGGAGGACTCCGATTGTGATGTTTGGAATTATAGCGATAGTTATCTTAATGTTTTTATTTTTTGGTGTTGTTTTTTTTGCAGGAGGAGAAATAGGGCTCACTTCTTTAAATAAATGGGCAGTAAAAAAAATGATAGAAGAAAAAGGGGAAAAAGCATATTCTTTGAATCAATGGTTAGAAAAACCAAATCAGTTGTTAACTACTATGCTGGTGGGCGGAAATTTGATGGTAATTGCTGTTTCGGCCTGGTCAGCTAATTTTGCTTTAAATCTTTCATATATTATGCAATGGGAAAAGCGGTTAGTACTTCCGATTGCTACTGCTATAACCACTTTTTTTGTTTTGCTTTTCGGAGAAATAATGCCGAAAGTTTTTACCCGTTGTAACGTAGAGAAAGTATCTCTTCTGGTTATTAGGCCAATTCTTCTGATTGATAAAATCTTAAATCCGTTAATAGCGTTTTTGGTTAAATTTACGGATTTATTTGTTGGTCTTTTTGGTGGGCGGATGATAAAGCAAGGTAATTTGCTGACGGAGAAAGAAATTCGTCAGCTAATAGATATAAGCCAAAAAGACGGTCTCCTGGAAAAAGAAGAGAAGGAAATGATAAATGGAACATTGGAATTTACTGATACGGTAGTGGGCGAAGTGATGATACCTTTATCTGATATTGAAGCAATAGATATTAGTAAGTCTTCCAGGGAAATAATTGATTTGGTAGTTAATATGAAATACTCGAGAGTTCCGATTTTTAGAGATAATATTGACAATATCATCGGTATTCTTTATACCAGGGACTTATTGTATACTACTAAAAACGAATCCCTTTTTGTCCTTTCTGATATTATGCGTCCGGTTTATTTTATAGAAGAAGAACAAAAAATAGGTGAATTATTAAAAGAATTTAGAAAAGGGTATATGCATATAGCAATAGTAGTGGATAAAAACAGAAAGCCTTTGGGATTAGTAACTATCGAAGATTTAATTGAAGAAATAATGGGGGAGATTTTAGACGAATATGATTAAATTTTTCTGGAAAGTAAACAGGCAGGTAAATAACAAATAGTAAATCAATATGAATGCTTTTATGAAGAGGGTATTTGGGTGGATATAACAACGGAGGCTTTTATTTTAAAGTCTTATGATTTGAAAGAAACAGATAAGATTATTACTTTATATACCGGTGATTTAGGCAAGATTCAGGCAGTAGTAAAAGGGATAAGGAAGGCAAAAAGTAAATTAGCTGCTGCGCTGGAACCTTTTAATCATATTGATTTAACTCTTTACCGTAAATCACAAAACAAATTATTTACTATTACTCAGGCCAAAATTAATCAATCTTTGTACAAAGTAAAAGAGGATTTTTCGCGAATAGTTTATGGAGATTATTTGTTGGAGTTGGTAGACAAACTGACAGGGGTAGAGGAAAAAAATATCGAACTTTTTAATTTATTAAAATCTTTCCTTTTTTTAATGGAATATAAAAATGCGGAAGTTGTTTTATGGTGTTTTAAAGTAAGATTTTTGAAATTGATAGGGTACCAAATGTGTTTGGATGTTTGTGCTCTTTGTGGTAAAGAAGTTCGACCTTTTAAAAAAGGGGATGACTGGAAAATAGGGTTTAGTCCTAAAGAAGGAGGGATTCTTTGTTATAAATGCAGAGATATTTGTAGTTATAAAAAAGATATTTCCCCGGGAGCAATAAAGGTGTTTAAAAAATTGTTAGAAATAAATTTAGAAAAAATAGATTGTTTAAAATTTTCAAATAAAATGCGTGAAGAAGTAGGGCATAGTTTACAATATTTTTTGGCTTATCATCTGTCCGGGGAATTGAAAACTCAGCAGTTTATTGGAAAGGTTGACAGGTATAAGATGTGTTCCCGGGGAGTCTGGGGATGATGGAAACAATAATTTATATTTGTAAGGCGAAGCAGAAACTTAAAATTATGAACAGAATTTATTTCATAGAAAACAGAAGGTAATGATAGAATAAAAAATAAGGAGAATGGAGTTAAAATGACTTTTCAGGAAATTATTTTTACATTGGAAAAATTTTGGGCAAAAGAAGAGTGTGTAGTTTTTCAGCCCTACGATATAGAAAAAGGTGCCGGAACTTTTAATCCAGCCACTTTTCTTAAATGTTTGGGTCCTGAACCCTGGGCGGTATGTTATGTAGAACCTTCCCGCCGTCCTACAGATGGAAGATATGGGGAAAATCCTAATAGGCTGCAACAATATTATCAATATCAAGTTGTTATAAAACCGCCTCCTGCAAATATTCAGGAGCTTTATTTGAGAAGTTTAAAGAAACTGGGTTTGGATTCTCAGCAGCATGATATTCGGTTTGTTGAAGATAATTGGGAATCACCTACTCTGGGGGCCTGGGGTTTAGGTTGGGAGGTACAGTTGGATGGGATGGAAATTACTCAATTTACCTATTTTCAACAAATAGGAGGTATAGACCTGAATCCTATAAGTTGCGAAATCACTTATGGGTTGGAGCGGATAGCTATGTATTTACAGAGAGAAAATAATGTGTTTGAATTATTATGGTCGGATAAAGTTAAATATGGAGACATCCAATTATTGAATGAAATTCAATTTTCCAGATATAATTTTCAGGAAGCGGATTTAGAAATGTTATTTACTCTTTTTCAAATGTATGAAAAGGAAAGCAAGAGATTGTTGGAGAAAGGACTGGTTTTACCGGCGTATGATTTTGTTATGAAATGTTCGCATACATTTAACTTGTTGGATGCCCGGGGAGCGATGAGTGTAACTGAAAGAATCGGCTTTATTGGCAGAATAAGAAATTTGGCTCGGCAATCAGCTCAATTATATCTTAAAACTACAAAGTCTGAAAGGAAAAAAGATGGAGAAGAGTAAGGATTTTTTATTGGAAATAGGAACAGAAGAGTTTCCGGCAACGTACATAGAACCGGCATTATCGGAAATAAAAAGACTTATGGAAGAAAAGCTCAAAGAAAAAGGTATTGAATATTCTAATTTTGTTGTTTGTGGGACACCCAGAAGGTTGGTGCTTAGGGGAGAGAAAGTAAGTTGTAAAGGGAAAGAGAGGTTTTTAGAAATAAATGGTCCTTCCAAGGATAGAGCTTTTGATGAAAATAATGTACCAACAGGTATTGCTATCGGGTTTGCCAAAAAGCAGGGAGTGAGGATTGAGGAGTTGTTGGTTAAAAACACAAAAAAAGGCGAATATGTTTATATAAAAAAGAAGCAGCCACAGGAGGATACAAAAAAAGCCTTAGCGGAGATTGTTCCCTGGATTATTACTTCTTTAAATTTTCCTAAAACGATGCGTTGGGTAACCGGGAGTAATTTCCATTTTGCCCGCCCGATTAGATTATTATTATGCCTTTATGGAAACAAAGTAGTTAAATTTACTTTTCAGGATATAAAATCAGGTAATTATACTTATGGGCTTTATGCTTTATCCCGGCAGAAAGTAATTGTCTCTCTTGCAGAAAAGTATAAAGAAATTTTGCGGAATAATTATGTTATTGTTGATATGGAAGAAAGAAGAAAAATAATTAATCAGGCAATTACTCAGGTTACCGGAAAAACCGGAGGCAGGGTATTAAAAGATGATACACTTATAGAAGAAATAAATTTTCTTCTGGAATATCCAACGGCTGTGTTGGGAGAATTTTCGGAGAAATATTTAAATTTACCCAGGGAGGTTCTGATTACCTGTATGCGTCATCATCAGAAGTATTTTTCCGTAATTAATCGGGAAGGGAAACTGCTTCCTTATTTTGTTGCTTTGCGCAATGGAACTTCGGAATATTTAGAGGTATTGAGGGAAGGGTTGGAGAAGGTATTAGTTGCTCGTTTTCAGGATGCAGAATTTTATTTTAAACAGGACACTGGTTCATCTCTGGAAGAAAAAGTAGAAAAACTTAAAAAAGTTGTTTATCATAAAGAACTGGGTAGTTTGTATGAGAAGGTTAAAAGAGTTATAGAAGTTTCAGAATTTATTTCCCGGAAAATGGATGGATTAGATTTTCGTTTGCCCATTGTAAAACGTATTGCCTTTTTATCTAAAGCGGACTTGGTTACTGAAATGGTCAAGGAATTTCCCGAATTGGAAGGAGTAATGGGGAAAATATACGCTGCTCATTCAGGCGAAGAGGATATTGTGTCGGAAGGAATAAAGGAACATTACTTGCCTCAATCGATGGAAGATAGTTTGCCTCAAACAATAGAAACCCTAATAGTAAGTATTGCTGATAAAATGGATA
>JAGLYT010000299.1 GCA_023132075.1 bacterium | reverse complement strand
CAAAAAAGTAAAAAGATAGTTACTGTGGAAGAAAATGTTTTAGCCGGAGGTTTTGGCAGTGCTATAGCTGAATTTTTTAAAAGTGAAAAAATGCTTATAAAGAGTATTGGACTTCCTGATGTTTTCATTGAACAGGGAAAGTGTGAAATAATTCGTCAGAAATACGGATTAACTATGGAAAAGATTGCTCAGGAAGTTAAGGATTTTTATAAAAACCGTAAAAAAAATGAGTGATAAAAATCGTTTGGATAAAGTATTAGTAGATAAAGGATTAGTGCAAAGCCGGCAGAGAGCTAAGGCGCTTATTATGGCGGGGATGGTCTTTGTAAATGGAAATAAAATAGATAAGACAGGTACTTTGATTGACCAAAAGGCAGATATTTATTTAAAGGAAAAAGATATTCCTTATGTTTCTCGGGGAGGGTTAAAATTAAAAACAGCTTTGGAGAATTTCAGGATAGATGTAAAAAATAGAATTTGCCTGGATGTGGGAGCATCTACCGGAGGATTTACCGATTGTTTGCTTCAGTTTGGTGCGAAACTGGTTTATGCTGTTGATGTCGGGTATGGACAGCTTGATTGGAAATTACGCAATGATTGCAGGGTAATAAATATAGAGAAAACAAATATTAGATATTTTAGCCGCGAAATTTTTTTACAAACCTTAAGAAATAAAGCAAATGAATCTGTTTTGAAAAACTGTGGTTTTAATGATGGTTGCTTTGAGGAAGAGGTTCTTCCGGATGTAGCGGTAGTGGATGTTTCTTTTATTTCTTTACGTAAGGTGTTGCTTCCTGTTTATCAACTAATTAAAAAAAAAAGCGGAGGTCATTGCTTTGATTAAACCGCAATTCGAAGCAAACAGAAAAGAAATAAAAAAAGGGATCGTAAAAGATGAAGAGGTTATAAAAACGGTAGTAGAAGAAATTAAACAATTTTCCGGTGAATTGAATTTTGAAGTAAAGGGAATTACTGCCGCCCCCCTAAAAGGTCCCTCAAAAAACAGAGAACAATTGATTTATCTACGAAAATAAAGAGGACTAATTAATGAAGGAAGCCGCTTATTTTTCATTGATCGATACAGAAATTAAAACCGTACAATGTTATTTATGTCCTCATAAATGTATTATTGAAAATGATAAATTAGGGGATTGTCGGATAAGAAAGAATATAGAAGGGAAATTGTATTCTTTGACCTATAATAAATATGTTTCAGCAGGAATGGATCCGATTGAAAAGAAGCCTTTATATCATTTTTTCCCCGGGTATGAAATATTATCCATAGGCAATGTGGGTTGTAATTTGCATTGCCGGTTTTGCCAGAATTGGGAAATTTCTCAGAAAGGAGTTCAATCAGACCGTTTGCGGGAAATAACTGCGGAAGAGACAATCAGTTTAGCTCAAAGTTGTGGTTCTATAGGAATTGCTTATACTTATAATGAACCGTTAATAAATTATGAATATGTTTTAGAGACAGCGGCGAAGGCACAAAAAAGAGGATTAAAAAATGTATTGGTTACTAACGGTTATATTAATGAAGCTCCTTTAGTTAATCTTTTGCCTTATATTGATGCGGCAAATATAGATGTTAAGTCTTTCAGAAATGATTTTTATCGGGACTATTGTGGAGGAACCCTGAGTGATGTTTTACGGACGGCGGAAATTATGTATCATCACAATAAGCATATAGAATTCACTAATCTGTTAGTTACCGGGTTGAATGACCGGGAAGAAATAATAGGTGATATGGTAGATTGGATTTATTCTTTATCCCCGGATATTCCCCTTCATTTTTCTCGCTATTTCCCTTGTTACAAAATGACACGTGAAGCAACTCCCATGCCTGTTTTACAGAGGGCGAGAGAAATTGCCTTGAAAAAATTACATTATGTTTATCTGGGAAATGTTGTGGAAGAGAAATCCTCTTCAACTTTTTGTCCTGGTTGTGAAGCGGAGCTTATTGAACGAAAAGGATATAATGTTAAAATAGTTAATCTTGAAGACGGGCATTGTAAAAGCTGTGGCGAAAAGATTAATATTGTTGGTTAGGGAAAATCCCTGCGCGAAAATTTGCTATATCGTTTGAAATACATTTCACCTTTATGTTAAAAATAGAGGGTAAATAAAGGTGGTCGAATAAAGGCAAAATATGTTTCTCTC
>JAGLYT010000298.1 GCA_023132075.1 bacterium | reverse complement strand
GATTACGGATAAAGACAAAGATAAAGACGAAAAACAGGCACAAAGGCATCAAGGCACAGAAACTATAGTTATAAATTATTAGTTATGAGTTTAAAAACCTAAAAACAGGGACGACAATAAAAAGGAGGGGCAATAGTGAGACAGTTAAGAACAAGAGTTTTGTTGGTAATAACTGATTTAATTTTTATTAATGCTGCTTTGGTGTTTAGTTTCTTTTTGAGATTTGATACGCATATTCCACCTCTTTATTGGGGTTTATATGTGCATAGTTTTTGGTTTTATTCGGTTATAACTATTGGTGTGTTTTATTTCTTTGAGTTTTATCATCATGATTGGCGATATATGACGGTGCGTAATATTTTCAGGATTTTTATGTCGGTAAATATAAGTATAATTATATATATTGTTTGCCTTTATTTTATCAATAATCTTTTTTTACCGAGGACAGTGACAATAATGACTTCTATTATTACGACTGGTTTGGTTGGCGGGAGTAGATTATTAATTTATTTAACTTTTTCTTATTGGAAAAAATTGAATAATATGAGAAATCGCCGCTGTAAAAAAGCAATCATTATCGGTGCAGGTAGTTGTGGGGAGTTATTGGCGCGGGATATGGAAAAAAACGGATATGTTCCTTACCGGCCGGTGGGTTTTCTTGATGATGATTTAGCCAAAAAGAATTTAATTATTCGAGAGGTTCCTGTTTTAGGAAATATCGAAGAAGTAGAAAAATGGGTTAGGGAAAAGAAAGCAGAGATGATTATTATTGCTATTCCTTCGATACCTGTTGAACAGATGAAAAGAATTATTTTTCTGTGTGAAAAAGCAGAGGTGGAGTTGAAAAGAATTCCTTCTGTTTTTAATATACTGGATGGTTCTTTACAGGTTAATCAGATAGGAGATGTTAAACCCGAAGATATTTTAGATAGGGAAGTGCATTTCAGAGAAATGGCTGAAACAGCTAAATTTGTGGAAGGTAAAATAGTGATGGTAACCGGGGCGGGAGGGTCTATCGGTGCGGAATTGTGCCGGCAGATTATTGATTTTAAACCACGCCATTTAATATTACTGGAAAATTCCGAACATGCCCTTTATGTAATATATATGGAATTATTAAATAAGTGTCCCCCGTTCATACTTAAGCCGGTGATTGCTGATATTCAACATAAAACCAAGATGGAAGATGTTTTTAGAGAGTATACTCCTCAGATTGTTTTTCATGCGGCGGCTTATAAACATGTTCCTTTAATGGAAGAAAGTATGGATGTGGCTATTAAAAATAACATTTGTGGAACGAAAAATGTAGCGACTTTGGCCGTTGAGTACAAGACAGAAAAGTTTGTAATGATTTCTACAGATAAGGCCGTTAATCCTACCAGTATTATGGGGGTTACTAAGCGTGTTGCTGAAAAAGTAGTCCAATCATTAGATAAGGGGTCTCAGACAAGCTTTTGTGCAGTGCGATTTGGTAATGTTTTGGATAGTAGTGGAAGTGTGTTGCCTTTGTTTAAGAAACAAATAGCACAGGGGGGGCCTTTGACAGTGACCCATCCGGAGGTAATCAGGTATTTTATGACTATTCCCGAAGCAGTTCGTTTAGTTTTAACTGCAGGTGGGATAAGTAAGGGTGGAGAACTTTTTGTGCTTAATATGGGGAAACCGGTGAAAATTCTTAATATGGCTGAATCTTTGATTAGATTGTCCGGTTTGCGTCCGTATAAAGATATCGATATCAAATTTACCGGGTTGAGACCGGGTGAAAAATTATATGAAGAGCTTTTGACCGAAAAAGAAAATGTGAAAAAAACGGAAAATAATAAGATTTTTACAACTTTTTCTGCCGAAGTAAGGAAGGAACCATTATTTGAAGAAATTGAAAAACTCTGGCATTTAGCCGATAAGCAAAATCTGGATGCAGCTATGAATAAATTGAAAGAACTTGTTCCGGAATATAGAAAATAAAACGGGAGGGATTTTTATGAGCAAGAGTGTTAAATTGAGAAAACTTTTTGGTTTATGGAGCATAGTAATTTGTATAGCAGGATTTATAAGCGGGTGTACTTATTATGTTAAGGCACCTCCTCCACCGGTAAGAGTAGAAGTAAAGTCGGTCCGTCCTTATTCCGGAGCGGTGTGGGCACCGGGACATTGGAAGTGGAGAGGCCGCAGGCGCAGGGGAAGATATAT
>JAGLYT010000297.1 GCA_023132075.1 bacterium | reverse complement strand
ACGGAAGTTTTCTCCGCTTCCATCTTTTTTAAACTATTTTCCAGGAGAAACTCATTTCTGCTAACGGCAGCAGCATAATACTCCTCACTGGTGGTAAGAACTTCTTTAAAATCCGGTATCGCATCCAATTTATTCAAATCATAACGGCCGAGGATCATCGGAAGAGCATCCGGGGGCATATTATTAGAGGGGTCCTTTCTATATTTTTTTATTTCTTTTTCTAAGAATTTTATAATTTTATCCCGGTCAAAAAATTTTTTATTTTCCAGATAATATTCAATATCCCATCCGGTCATCTTTATATCAATGAATTTTTTCATTATTTCAATTACTTTACTTAAATGAATAATTTCTTTCTCTTCCTTACTCCCAGACCAGAGCTCAATCAATTCGTCTACTAATCGTATCTGTTCCTCTACTAACTTCACACTATTCAATTTTCGTGAAAAATCCATATACTCAAAATAACTGGCCAAAAAAGGAAAGTAATATTTTAAATCCACTTTATATTTCCCGGCTAAATCTTCCAAATATAAATAATAATTTTCTAACTCTTTACTTTCCTGGCTCCTGCGGGTTAACTCCCTTATTTCTCCCACAGTCATTACCCCGGAAAGTCTTGATACTATTGCCATTGTTTCTATCTGTAAACTCTTACCTGAATTTAATTTTTGCCTTAAATGAATTAATTTTATTAATATGGCTAAATTTTTAAATCTTTTTTCTATATTTATCTTACACTCCTCTGCTCTTGCCTGCAGATAAAGAACAAACTCAACTACAGAGATTTCATTTTTTTGATATGAAGAAAGTTTGTTTACCAATCCCAAAACTTCGGGTGAATAAATTTGTTTTTGCAGGGCTTCAATGATAACATCTAATGACTTTAATGATTTTTTTAATTTTTTTCTAATTTCCAGAGAAGTCTTATATATGCCCAGGTTTTTAAGATACAACTCATTTTTTTCCACACCATACAAAAGAGGAGGGTTTTTACCCATTATGGAAAGACATTCCGGACCTGTTATCTCTCCTCTTTTCATAAAAAATTCCACTACTTCTTTTTTCACCTTTTTCAAAGGAAAATTAGAAAGTAAGGAGGTATCAATAGTCCCTTCCGTCCCTTCCGTACCCACTACTTTTATATCATAAGTTTTAGTTAGGTTTTCCAGGATATTATAGATATTAGTTTGCACTTCGTAATTAGCATGCAAATCCTGAATATAAACAAGTAATTTATCTCCGTCCCCGGTATGAGAATCCACGATTTTACCAAAACTGGTGGGTAATTTTAATTTTTCAGGATTAATCATTACTTCTTTCAAAGCCATCTCTGCCGGCATACCGTTAGATAAAATTGCCACCTGAGCATAAGCATAGTTGGGCAAAAAAGTAGAGATAAAAAAACTCAAAGTTATCCCTGCCACTATTTTAATCCACGATCTATATTTTCCGTCCGCACCTTGAATCAAAGACATTTCCATCCTCCTGAACTACGATTTATTTTTAATAATTTAATATTAAAAATACTTTCTATTTGATATAGGAAGTATTTAAATTTTACGGTTATTTTTTTCTGGAATTTGTTATTAATGATTTGATTTGCTTTTATAAAATTGTTTGATATGCGGTTTATGTATTTGGTCGTAATCTTAAAAAATAAACGAATTTTTGGATTTTCTAAGGTTTGTTTGGACAACGGAAAAATTTCTTCTTCTTCATCTTTTTTCTCTGATTGCTCAATGCTCTTCCTTATGCCTGTTCTCTTCTTTCTACTTTTACAGAAATTGCCTGCAGGAGAGCCTCTTACCCCCTGAGGTAAATTAATAATATGCCTACTCTTACTATTTGAATTACTCAGATTAATTCCGGCAAATTTGCTTAAATGAAACTTGTTTTTCCATTCTTTTATTTTTGTTTTGTGTTTTATCTTGTTTTTCTTCCTGGCAGCAATCTTTTTTCTTGTTTGAAGAACATCCCGTGAAGACCAAAGAAAAATCCTCCCCATAAACAAAATGGTCACAGCATTCACCGGTAATCCCAGTTTTTTAAGCATCAGAACATTTTCTTCCCATTTGTTCATGGATAAATTTGAACTAAAAAAGATTAATTTGACATACTTTAGTAAAACATTACCTTTAAATTTAAAATTAAAAGAATTTTTAATGCCGTTCAAATGAATCCGACAAAATCCTGTAATAATTTTTGAGCTTTCTTCCGCTGTTTCA
>JAGLYT010000296.1 GCA_023132075.1 bacterium | reverse complement strand
AATAGATATATCCGGATATTAAAAACATTGCTTAAGGAAGGATATGTTTTAGAAGATGCTATTATGAGTATTGTTGCCGTAACCTTTACCAAAAAAGCGGCCAACCAAATGCGGACGAAAATCAAAGAAAATCTTACTGAGTTTTCCAGTCTGGCGGCTGTTTTATCCGGTGCTTATATCAGTACAATAGATGCTTTTTGCCTCAGGCTTTTAAAAGAAAATGCTTTTTTAGTCGGAATCGATCCGGACTTTGTAATTATGGAGGAAATAGAAAGTAAGCTTTTATTTTTAAAAGAAGCAAAAAATATCTTTAATACCCGGGATTTACCCGCAATATCCTTCAATGTAAGTGTGGACTTTTTTCTGAGAGAAGTGTATTCTTTTATCCGCCGATTGAAAAACAATGCTATAAATCCCGTTATGTTTAAGGAAGATATAGATAAAATAAATGATTTAGATGAGAAAAAAAAATTAGGAGAAATTATTTTTTGCCTTTATGCCGCTTATGAGGAGAGGTTAAAAAAAGAAAATAAATTTGATTTTCAAAGTATTCTTTTAGCCGGATTATCCTTGCTGGAGAATAAACAGATAAAGGAAAAATACAAAGATTTTTTTAAATATATTCTGGTGGATGAATATCAGGACACTACTTTTCTGCAGGATAAGTTGTTGAGGGAATTATCTTCATACAGTGGAAATTATTTTGCGGTAGGGGATGTGAATCAATCTATCTATGCCTTTCGTGATGCCCGTCCGGAAAATATGATGAATTTTGACCAGGAAACAAAAAAAGAAGGGAAAAGCCTTTCTTTAACTACTAATTTCCGCTCTTTTGATGAGATTTTAAAATTAAGTAATCAATGTTTTCAGGGACAAATGCCTTATTTCCAACCGCTTCATTCCGGGAAGAATAAAGATTCTCTTTGCTGTGAAATAAATCTTGCCCGTAGTGTCGAGGAAGAAGCGGAATTTATTGCCCAGCGAATTTTGGCTCTTTTGGAAAGTGATTCCGCTCCGCTAAAATGTAAGGATATTGTAATTTTATTTCGGGGCATACGAAATATTAGTATTTATGAAGAATTTTTGTATAAACACCATTTGCCTTTTATGACCGTCGGAGGTTCCGGATATTACGCTCGTCCGGAAATAAAAGATATTATTTCTCTTTTAGGGGTTATTAATAATCCCTTTGACGATATAAATTTAGTGAGAGTTCTCAGGGGTCCGGTATACAGAATTAGTAATTCTACCTTACAAAAATTAGCTAATTTAAAACCCGGTGAAGATATTGAGGATGAGGAAAAAGATATAGGAGGCAGGGGTAATTATCCTCTTTATGATGCATTAGGAAAGATGAAAAATTTAGATATTAGGGATGAGGAAAAGGCCTCTTTAAGTAGATTAAGGGAGTTTATTGATGAATTTATTTACCAAAAAAACAAATTACCGTTAGGCCGGTTTTTATATTGTCTGATTCAAAATAGCGGTTATACAAGCTATGTACAAACACTGTCTCCCATAGAGAGAAAAAGAAGTTTGGCTAATATTGATAAATTTTATCAATTGGTCTGCCGGTTTGAAGAGAGAAATTTAATTCCTGTTTTAGAAGAGTTTATTGCCTATCTTAAAGAGGTTATTAATCAGGAAACAATGGAAAGTGAAGAAAATCATGAAATAGAAGATGTTATCCAGTTAATGACAATTCATCAGGCCAAAGGGTTGGAATTTCCGGTGGTTTTTATGGCTAATATTTCTCCGGATAGTTTTCCTCCCAGGAGCCGTACCCCCAGGTATTATTTCGATGAAAAAGAAGGATTTTTGTGTAAAGAGAGCAAAGAAGAGGAAGAGAAAATAAAGAAAAAAAATAAAGAGCGATTTAGCTGTGAAGAGGAAAGACTTCTTTATGTAGCAATGACCAGAGCTAAAGAACGCCTGATTCTTTCCGGAAGAATAAAAGAAGATTTAAAAGGAAAAAGCAGAAAAAGCCGTTTTATAGATTATTTTTTTAAAATGCAGGAAGAGAAGTTAACATTAAAAGAAGAATATGGTAATTTATTAATTGAAGCGAATAAGGTTTTTCCGATAAAGGAAGAATGGAGGGGAAAAAAATACAAGGGTTCTTCTTTTAATCCCGAACAAAAAATAAACAAAGGAGAAATTGAGCGGTATCTCGATTTTAAATATTGTTCCTTTAAGGCAAAAGAAACAAAAAAATCTTTCAGTGTTACCCAG
>JAGLYT010000295.1 GCA_023132075.1 bacterium | reverse complement strand
ACGAAATTATAAAAGGGAAGTTTTCGGAGCAATTTCCTTTAGATGCCCTACAGGGAGGAGCAGGGACTTCTACCAATATGAATATTAATGAAGTGATTGCTAATCGGGCAATAGAAATATTGGGAGGGGAAAAAGGAAATTATGCTCTTGTTGATCCATTAAGAGAGGTAAATTTACATCAATCTACTAATGATACTTATCCTACTGCTTTGAAAATTGCTGTTATTTTAAAAATACGTCGATTAGCGGATGAAATAGCTAATTTACAGGGAGAATTTCAAAAGAAAGAAAAGGAATTTGCCGCAATAGTAAAAATGGGAAGAACAGAGCTGCAATCCGCAGTGCCGTTAACTCTGGGAATGGAATTTTCTGCTTTTTCCCAGGCTTTTGCCCGGGATAGATGGCGGACATTTAAATGTGAGGAACGCTTACGAGTCGTTAACTTAGGGGGAACTGCAATAGGAACAGGTTTAACCGCTCCCCAAAATTATATTTTTCTGGTAATTGAAAAACTAAGGGAAATTACCGGATTAGGCTTGGCACGTGGGGAAAATTTAGTGGATCAAACTGCGAATATTGATGTTTTTGTTGAGGTATCAGGAATACTAAAAGCACATGCCGGTAATTTAGTTAAAATAGCTAATGATTTAAGGGTATTACATCTTTTAGAAGAAATAGAATTACCTGCAGTGCAGGTGGGTTCTTCAGTTATGCCGGGCAAGGTTAATCCGGTAATTTTAGAATCAGCAATTCAGGCAGGAATAAAAGTAATAGCTAATGATGATATCATCACCCAGGTAAGTACAAGAGGGACCTTTCAAATTAATGAATTTATGCCTCTTTTAACTTTTGCGGCATTAGAGTCGTTAGATATTTTAATTAGTATTAATAAAATATTAGCAAAACATATCGGGGGGATAAAAGCAAATGCCTTAAAATGTAAACAATATTGTGATCAGAGCACGACTCTAATTACCGCTTTTATTCCTTATATAGGATATGAAAAAGCAAGTCGGTTATTGGAGGAATTTGCTATTTCCTCAGGAAATAATTTGAGAGAATTTTTGGGGGAGAAATTAGGAGAGGACAGGGTAGAACAAATTTTGTCTCCATATAAACTTACTGCCCTGGGATATAAAAACAATGGACAAAACACCTAAATCATTAAGATTGCAAATCGGTTTGTTTGGACGGACTAATGTGGGCAAGTCCAGTTTCCTTAATATGGTTGCCGGGCAGGAAGTAGCCATAACCTCTACTGTTCCCGGAACGACTACGGATGTAGTAGAGAAAACAATGGAGCTTTTGCCTTTGGGACCGGTGGTTTTTTTAGATACCGCCGGGTTTAATGACTTGTCTGTGCTTTCAAAATTAAGAATGGAAAAAACTAAGAAGGTATTTAACCGGGCGGATATTATCTTATTGGTAGTTGAGCCGGATATATGGAATGAATATGAGGATGATATTTTAACTCAGGCGGAGAAAAATAGAATACCGGTTATTATTGCAGTAAATAAGGTTGACTTAAAGATTCCGGATAGTGCATTTATAGAAAAAATTAAAGAAAAAACAAAGAATTTTTTTCTTTGTTCCAGTAAGGAATTAAAAAAGAGAGATGACTATGTAAATGATTTAAAACGATGTTTAATGGAAATCTGTCCTGATGATTTTCTAAATCCGCCGGCTTTAATCGGGGATTTATTACCTTCCGGCGGGTTAGCGATATTAATCGTTCCCATAGATTTAGAAGCACCCAAGGGAAGGATTATTCTGCCCCAGGTGCAGACAATCAGGGATGCTCTGGATAATGATGCGGCTTGTTTAATTGTTAAGGAGAGGGAATATGCTCATTTGTTGGATAATTTAAAAAATCCGCCGGATATTGTAGTTTGTGATTCCCAGGTGGTATTGAAAATGGTAGCTGATACACCTAAAAATATAAAATGTACGACTTTTTCCATTCTTTTTGCCCGTTATAAAGCAAATTTAATGGCAGCGGTGAGGAGTGTTTTAGTTATCGATAAACTAAAATCAGGAGATAAAATTCTGATTGCTGAGGCTTGTAGTCATCATCCGGTAGAAGATGATATCGGCCGGGTAAAGATTCCCCGCTGGTTAAGGCAATATGTCGGTGGTGATTTAAATATAGATACTTGCGCGGGAAGAGATTATCCGGATAATTTAAAAGACTATAAACTGATTATTCATTGCGGGGGATGTATGCTTACCCGCAGGGAGGTTTTGGT
>JAGLYT010000294.1 GCA_023132075.1 bacterium | reverse complement strand
GCCCCTCCTATGTACACTCCAATAAAATCAAACATCAGCCAGAATGTAAACAATAAAAAATAGGGAATATTTATAACTTCATTTTCCTGCTTCCTTCTTTTTTTTAGAATAAAATTCCGCCACAAAAAGAGAAAACATAATAACATAGTCAGAATAGATAAAGCCAGCACCGGTCCTGATAAAAAACAACGGCACAGCATTTTTTTCGCCAGACTAAACACACCAAAACCATAAGCCTTACTCCGCCAATAATTATAAACAAAAACCCCGGAAATTAAATCAGTCATTCCTTGTTTTAAAATGAAATATACCGCACCTGTAAAAATTATAATTCCTGCTCCGATGCTAATTAATAGAACTTGAATAGAAAGTTTTTTAAAATAACCTTTCTTAAAAAAACTTTCTATCATTAAAAAAACAAATATGCCGGCTAAAGAAGAAAGACCCGGTTGTTTGAACATAAAAGACAGTCCACTCATCAAACCGACCAAAATTAAATATTTTTTTTTCTGTTTTTTCCTAAAAAGAATAAAAAAATAAAGAGCAAGAATCATCGGCAATAACATATAGGTTTCTGTCATCATCCCCGCTTCACTTATACTATACATATTCGAAAAGAAACTGTATATTGCAGTAACAATTAAAGAGGTTTTTTTGCTATAAAAAAACAGCGCCAGTTTATACACAACAAAACTTGTAATCAGACAATAAATTAATTCAAAGAAGCGTAAGCTTGAAAATGTTCCAGGTAAAAAATAAAAAATAAAAGCATTTAAATAATAAACACCCGGGGGCTTGGATGACCAAATATCTTTATAAAGTATCTTGCCTTCTAAAATCTGCTCTCCGACATATGCAAATGCACCTGCATCCCTGTTCACAAAAGAAAAAAAATTTGGTAATTTGGTAATTAAAAAAACTAAACCGATTATGGCCATTAACCATTTACAGTTTTTATCCATATCTGTATTATTTTTCCTTAATTCAAGGTTATTAAGCATATCGATATTCATATAAGTCCGCTTTATCTCCTATCTCCGCAAAAATAATGATCGACTTTCCTAATTAAATTTATTTGCATTTCTTAAGATTCAATCTCCCTTTCATCCAATATTTGCCGGCCAAATTTTTCTATTATTTCCTTGTTATCCATTATATCCTTAATAAAAATCACAGCCCATTTATCTTGATAAATTAATTCCCAATTTGTATCTTTTATTAATATTTGGGTAAGTGGTTCTCTCTTTTTCCAGAGAATAAAGTTAACTTTATATTTTTCAAGAACATCATCCCAACCATCTTTGATAAAATGTACTTTACTATATTCCTGAATAAATTCCTCCCCGTATACCTGTGTCCTTCCATCAATAGCAACCCTGTATTGTGGATACAATGTGTAAATTAAATATGAACCCCAGAGTAAAGGATTAAACATTGGTCCGGACAATTTGTTCTCCTTAATAAACTCAACAGCCGATAATGGGTAAGCCTTTTCCCTTGCCAAATATTTTATTTCCTTACTGTGAGGAAATCGTAAACAAATATTACCTATCAAAAAAACAAGCAAAACCCAATTAAATAACAAATGATATTTTTTCAGAACCCCTTCTCCCGGCGGTTTGCTTTTTCCGATAAAATCAATCTTAATCTTTTTTTTAAATTTATTTGAAATTAATTTAACTACATCAGCTAAATACGGTGCAAAAATCGGAGCAGTAACAATTCCCCAAAAAGGCATATTACGAGCAGCATAAAAGACTTGATGGGTAAAACCGAAAAAAACACACCACTCAGTAAAATCAGGACGGCGGGGAGAACAAATTAAGGATAAAAAAGCAATAAACATTATTATTTCAAAAGCAAAAATGAATAACATATGAAAGTCGGGAGAAGACATCTCTCCGGAAATTTCTACTACGGCAGGTCCCATAGTAACAAATTCATATACCTGGGGAAAAATACGATAAGTATATGGATTAAGAAAACAAACTACTACACTTATCAATAATACCTTCATTAATTTCTTTATTTGCCCGTAAGATAAGCGTGGATTATCCGACCAATCAAACCAATTCCTGAAATATTCTCCTACAATATATAACCCTATAAGTATCCACCCTATTATAAAATAAATATGTAAATTTACCCAAAATAACATAATCACCGGTAAAAGCCAAAGATAATCTTTGTTTCTATATTTATATTCTGAAAGAATGTAACTAAATAAACCGGTAAATACAAAGGAAAAAAGTTGCGGCCTTTCCTCCCATGCGGGATTAAAAGCGAGAATA
>JAGLYT010000293.1 GCA_023132075.1 bacterium | reverse complement strand
CCAGAAAAAATAAAGGTTTTGCTCCACAAGTAAGCAAATCATTTACACACATTGCCACCAAATCAATCCCTATTGTATCGTGTTTGTTTACTAATTGTGCAATTCTCAATTTTGTCCCTACTCCATCAGTAGAGGAAGCTAAAACAGGATTTTTACATTTTTTTCCATCAAGAGGAAACAATCCGGAAAATCCCCCTATAGACGGGTTAATTTTCTTTATCCAGCTCACTAATTTATCGGCTTTATCAATATCTACCCCTGCTTTTTTATAAGTAACCATTTTTTTGCTCCTCTCTGCTTCCCGGTTTTTCTAAGGAAATCCCCTGCTTACACATCGGACAATTTTCCTGCTTATATGTTTTTATTTCTAAATTCAAAAGCACTTCCTGTCTGACGCCCTTTTCCACTTCTTCATTACCTCTATTAACCAATGCACCAATACCGACTAAAACGCCTCCTTCTTTTTCTACTACACCCATCACTTCCTTAATCGACTTTCCTGTAGTAATAACATCTTCTATTATTAATACCTTCTCTTTCTTTCCAATCTTAAATCCCCTTCTCAACGTCATTACTCCATCTTTTCTTTCACAAAAAATAGCCCTTTTTTTTAAGTTGCGTGCTACTTCCTGTCCTACAATAATTCCCCCAACGGCAGGAGAAACTACCACTTCTACCATCCGGTCAAAGCGGCCGGCTAAATCCGCACACAATCTTTCCATCAGTTCGGGATATTGTAACACCTGAGCAGATTGCAAATAATATTTGCTGTGTAATCCGGAAGACAGTTTAAAATGTCCTTCCAAAAAAGCTTTTTTTTCTTTAAAAATTTGTAAAATTTCATCTTTATTCATCATCTGTTTGTTCCTTTATTTCTTTTGAAATTTGAGTAGCTATAGCCAAAGGATTCTCCGCCTGAATAATAGGCCTTCCCACCACCAGATAATCCGACCCTGCTTTTATAGCTTCCATGGGAGTTAATGTTCTTTTCTGGTCATTAATTTGCGAACCTTCCGGACGAATTCCCGGGGTCACAATTAGAAATTTTTTCCCGCAATACTTACGAATAAGGCTTATTTCCCGGGAAGAAGAGATAACCCCGTCCAATCCTGCATCCCGGCTCATCAAAGCTAAACGTTTTACCTGTTTTTCTACCTTGCGATTTATACCAATTTGCCCTAAGTCTTTTTCTTTTAAACTGGTCAAAACCGTTACCCCCCAAAGTAACGGTCTTTTTACATTTCTTGCCGATGCTTCTACTTTAAGAGCTTTCTGCGTTTCTCTCAGCATACTAAATCCGCCGCTGGCATGAATAGTTAATGCCCAAATTTCCATCCTCACTGCATATTTAACTGCCCTGGCTACAATGCTGGGAATATCATGATATTTTAAATCAAGAAATATCTTTTTCCCTTTATCCTGCAGCATTTTTATTATTTGCGGACCACAAGCCATAAAAGGAAAAATACCTACTTTAAACACATCTACTACGCCGGAAAGCGTATTTACCAATTTTTCCGCTTCTTTTATATCAGACACATCTAACGATACAATTAATTTATTCATTTCTTCCCTCTGTTTACCAACATGATTTTAGCAAAACTTTAAACACTTTGTCAATTTTCAAGTTTACAATCTTACTATTTTATTTTGTCCGAGTTTGATTTTTCGGGTAACCCCGCGTGTATCAATAACCAGATTGACATTTTTCAAAATTTTACCATAATCAAAACAGGAATGAGCAGTGGTAATTATAACGGCATCTGCACTTCTCAACAAAGCATAATTCATTTTAGAAGCAACCATTTTTTTACTTCCAACTTTGACTTGCGGAACATAAGGATCAATATATTTTATTTTTGCACCCAAATTTTCCAGTAGTTGCATTATATCTAACGCCGGTGATTCTCTGACATCAGAAACATCTTTTTTATAAGCGATACCTAAAAGAACAATATTTGCTTTTTTTATACATTTTTTTCTTTCATTTAACGCTTTAAAAACTTTTTCCACCACAAAATCGGGCATTTTGTTATTTATTTCCCCTGCTAATTCAATAAAATGGGCATAAAAATTTAAACTTTTTAATTTCCAGGATAAATAATGGGGATCTATCGGAATACAATGTCCTCCCAATCCGGGTCCGGGATAAAAAGGCATAAAACCGAATGGTTTGGAAGCAGCTGCATCTATAATCTCCCACACATCCAGTTTTAAACGGTTACAAACCAGGGCTATTTCATTTACCAGTCCTATATTTACACTGCGAAAAGTGTTTTCCAGTAATTTCACC
>JAGLYT010000292.1 GCA_023132075.1 bacterium | reverse complement strand
ATTTTAAAATTGGGAGTTTGCCTGTTCGCCAGTCTTTAAAGCAGGAAGTTGGGAGTTTAAAAAGATAGGAGGAAAATATGATTGAAGGAGTAAAAGTTAAAAAATTAAAAGTTATTCCTGATGAACGGGGAAGACTAATGGAAATGCTGCGCAGTGATGATGATTTATTTATTAAATTTGGGCAGATTTATATGACTACTGCTTATCCGGGAGTGGTAAAAGGATGGCATTATCACAAAAAACAGGTAGATAACTTTGTAGTAGTGAAAGGAATGATGAAAGTAGTGTTATACGATGACAGGGATAATTCTTCTACTAAAGGAGAAGTAAATGAGTTTTTTATGGGGGAGCATAATCCTATTCTTTTACAAATTCCTCTTTTGGTTTATCATGGATTTAAATGTATCAGTGACGGGGAAGCTATTTGTATAAATTGTCCTACGCAATTGTTTAATTATAATCAACCGGATGAGTTTAGGATTCCTGCCCACACTAATGAGATACCCTATGATTGGGACAGAAAAGACGGATGACAAGAGACGAAAGACGACGGATGATGGACGATGAATGAAAGACGTAGTGGTAAGATAAATAGCGTAAGAGATTTAGAAATATATAAATTATCGTTTAAAGTAGCAACAGAAATACATAATATAACAAAACTCTTTCCAAAAGAGGAGAGATATTCTTTAACTGATCAAATACGCAGATCTTCAAGATCTGTATGTGCAAATATTGCTGAAGCTTGGCGTAAACGTAAATATGTAGCAGTATTTATTAATAAATTATCAGATTCAGCTCAAGAAGCAGCCGAAACATAAACATGGTTAGAGTTTGCACTGGCATTTAATTATATTAATCAGAAATTATTTGATAAACTGGATGAAGAATATGAGCATATTTTTGCAATGCTTATTACAATGGAACGAAAAGTTGACACGTTTTGCAAAACGACGAATAAATAAATCGTCCTTCGTCCTAACATAGAGGTCGTCGAAGCGAAGCGATCGTTTATCATTTTGAGGGGGGTATTTTTCGTGAGAATATTAGTTACCGGGGGGGCAGGTTTTATTGGTTCGAATTTTATAAGGTTTATATTGAATAAATATCCCGACTATAAAATTATAAATTTGGACAAACTTACTTATTGCGGTAATCTGGATAATTTGCGGGATTTGGAACAAAATTCCCGTTATAAATTTGTTAAAGGTGATATTAGCGATGAAAAAATAGTAAATGAATTGATTAAGGATATTGATGTTGTTATTAATTTTGCGGCGGAAAGTTTTGTTGACAAATCAATAAACGAGGCAAAAGATTTTATTACAACTAATATTTTCGGAACTTTTTGTTTATTAGAAGCAGCAAAAAAGAATAAAATCAATCGCTATATTCAGATTTCGACAGATGAAGTATATGGTTCTATTGAGAAGGGTTCTTTCAAAGAAACAGACAATTTAAAACCTTCCAGCCCTTATTCTTCCAGCAAAGCAAGTGCTGATTTGCTGGCATATTCTTATTGGGTTACTTTTAATCTTCCGGCTATTATTACCCGTTCTTCCAATAATTTTGGTCCTTATCAATTTCCGGAAAAGATTATTCCTCTGTTTGTTACTAATGCTTTAAATAATCAACCACTTCCTCTTTATGGCGACGGAATGAATGTAAGAGATTGGTTGTATGTTTTGGATCATTGCCGGGCAGTAGATATGGTTTTACATAAAGGAAAAACGGGTGAAGTTTATAATATCGGAGGAGAGAATGAAATAACTAATGTCCAATTGACTAAAATGATTTTAGAAATATTAAATAAACCAACGGAATTAATCAAGCCGGTTAAAGACCGGTTGGGACACGACAGAAGATATGCAGTAGACTGTACAAAGATAAAAGAAGAATTAGGCTGGCAGCCGCAGGTAAATTTTCAGCAGCTTTTAGCAGAAACAATAGAATGGTATAAAACAAATGAAGAGTGGTGGAGAAAATTAAAAAAGGGAAGTGAATGAGTTTGAGGATTTTAATTACGGGTGTTTGTGGGATGCTGGGTATGGATTTGTGGAGGGAACTGGAATCTAAACACGAATTATACGGGATGGACATAAAAAAAAACAACAATATAAGTTTAACCGGGGACAACTTTCAACAACTTGATATCACCGATATGAATAAAACTTATGAGCTGATTACCAAAGTAAATCCCCAGTTAGTAATACATACAGCAGCTTATACCGATGTAGATGGGTGTGAAACTAACAAAGATTTTGCATATAAGGTAAATATGCTGGGAACTAGAAATATAGCTTTAGCCTGCCAAAGGTTTGATGCGGCT
>JAGLYT010000291.1 GCA_023132075.1 bacterium | reverse complement strand
AAAAGAATAGGTTTATCAATAGGAACAAAGGATATTTTTGTTAATGCGGCAGGAGGCATTCAGGTAAAGGAACCGGCTATAGATTTAGGAATTGCCGTAGCAGTAGTTTCAAGTTTCAAGAATATTCCCTGCAAAATGCATATGGTTGCTATGGGGGAAGTGGGTTTGGGCGGTGAAATAAGAGCTGTAAACTTTATTGAAAAAAGAATAAAGGAAGCGGCTAAATTAGGTTTTAAAGAATGTATAATTCCGAAAGATAATCTTGAAGGATTAAAAATAAAAGATAAAATAAAAATAACGGCAGTAAATAATGTAGGAGATGCATTAAATTGTTGTTTTAATTGATATATCTATAAAAGTATAAATTTAAAGAGAAAAGAGGATAAAATGTTTATATGGTTGATTCGTTTGGTAGTTATTATTGCCAGTCCAATTATCGGATATATTCAAATTTCGGCTGATGCTAAAGGGATATTAATCGGAGTTGGGGTGGGATTGTTGTTAATTTTAATTGAAATTATGGTAGAAAAAATATCTTTAGGAAGTATTATTGCAGGGGTTATTGGAATAGTGGTTGGGTTAATTTCCGCTAAGTTGTTGGAGTATACGGTTTTTTTAATGGATAATCTCCGGTTAACCACATTTTTTGATACCTATTCTCTTCTGATTAAAATTATATTGGCTTATACAGGCTTTATTGTTGCTTTAAGGAAAAAAGAAGAGTTGTCTATTTTGGATAAAGACATTTTTTTTTCAGGCAAAGGCGGGAAGGGAAAAAACTTTAAAATTTTAGATACAAGTGCCATTATTGACGGAAGAATTGCGGATATAATAGAAACTAAGTTTTTGAGCGGGGTTTTAATCGTTCCTCAATTTGTGTTAGATGAATTGCAGAATATTGCGGATGCTTCTGATACTTTAAGGCGGGCTAAGGGAAGAAGGGGATTGGATGTTTTGGATCGTCTTCAGAAAGAATTGTTTTTACCTATAAAAATCTATGAGGGAGATTATCCTGAAATTGATGAAGTAGACAGAAAGCTTTTGAAATTAGCAGAAGATTTGAATTTTGAAATAATTACGACAGATTATAATTTAAATAAAGTGGCAAAGTTGCATGGAATAGTTGTTTTAAACGTTAATGATCTCTCTAATGCCCTGAAACCTATATTTTTACCGGGAGAAAAAATGAATGTGTTTGTGGTAAAAGAGGGGAAGGAGAGGAAGCAGGGTATTGCTTATCTTGATGATGGTACCATGGTGGTAGTAGAAGATGGAAAAAGTTTTTTAAACAAAAGAATATGTGTAATCGTAACCAGTATTTTGCAAACTCCGGCAGGACGAATGATTTTTGCTAAATTTGTTGGTGAAGAAAATCAAAATGCCAATAGAAAAAATAACGATAAAAATAATAATAAAAGAAATAGTAGTGTTAAATAGTAAAAAAAATTGGATAAATATAATATTGTAGTTAGACAAAACAGAAAAAAAGTAGTTTGAATAACAGGATGGCATAAAGTGAACATTACTGCTGTAATTGTATCTGCTGGTTCCGGAAAAAGGATGAAATCTTTAGGGGAAAAATTGAAAAAACAATACCTTCCTTTGGCAAATCAGCCTGTTCTGGTTCATACACTAAAAAAATTTGAAGGGGTGAAGGAAATTTCCGAAATCATTTTAGTCCTTCCTGCCGGGGAAATTGATTATTTTAAAAAATACTGGCTTAAAAAATATAATTTTTTAAAAATAAAAAAAATTGTTTCAGGAGGTAGTAGAAGACAAATTTCTGTAAGTAAGGGTTTAAATGCGGTTTCCAAAGATTCCAAATTGATAGTTATCCATGATGGAGTACGGCCCCTGGTCAGAAAAGAAGTTATTAAACGGGCAATTAAATCAGCATCTAAATATGGAGCGAGTGTTGTTGCTGTACCGGTTAAGGAAACCATAAAAACAGCAAAAAACAAATGGGTCAAAACTACCCTGAAAAGAGAAGATTTGTGGTCTGTTCAAACACCGCAGGTTTTCAATCACGATTTGATTAAGAAAGCATATTTAAAAGCGAAAGAAACAGGTTTTTGCGCAAATGATGATGCTCAACTTGTAGAAAGATTAGGCAAGAAAATAAAGTTGGTTTTAGGTGATTATGAAAATATTAAAATAACTACTCCCCGTGATTTAATAACGGCGGAAGAAATTTTAAAAAAAAGACTAAAAACAAAGATTAAAGACAGTTAAAAGACGGTCGAATTGCCTGTCCGCCAGTCTGTGAGGCGGGAACGAGGAAAATAAAGGCAAAACATGTTTTTCTCGCTTACGCATAATTTTACCCTTTGGGCAC
>JAGLYT010000290.1 GCA_023132075.1 bacterium | reverse complement strand
GAACCTCTCCTGGAAATAATAGATGCTTTAAAAACATCATCCGTGGGATGCAAAATATACATCACAATCAAATGCCCACTCTCATGATAAGCAACCATTTCCCTTTCTTCTTTAGTCAGTTTCCGTTTATGTTTTATCCCCATGTCAATTCGTTCAATAGCCTCACTTAATTCCTTCAACGAAACTATTTCTTTATTCTGCCTATCAGCAATCAAAGCTGCTTCTTTAACTATATTTTCAATATCTGCCGGACTTTTATGGACAGTCTTCCTGGCTAACCGTCCAATATCCATGGTCTCATCATATTTTATTTTTTGCAGATAATATTTAAAAATTGCTTCTCTTCCTTCTAAACTCGGCTTATCTATATATATCTTACGGTCAAACCTTCCCGGCCGCACTAATGCTTCGTCTAAGGTCGACTCTGAAGCATTGGTTGCCCCAATTACAACAACATTGTAATCCTTATCCTTTAGTCCATCCATCTCCGCTAACAATTGATTTTGTGTACTGTTGGTTTCTTCTGTTCCTCCAAAAGCACTAAACACTCTTTTACGACCCACGGCATCAATTTCATCCAGGAAAATTATACAAGCCCCATGAGCATAAGCCAAAAGACGGGCCTTCTTAAAAAGTTTTCTTATCCGGCTTGCCCCTACCCCCACAAAAATCTCTACAAATTCACTTCCGGACATAGAAAGAAAAGGCACCTTGGTTTCCGTAGCAATAGCTTTAGCTAAATAAGTTTTTCCGCAACCCGGGGGACCAACCATTAAAAGCCCTCTTAAAATTTTCCCTCCAATTTTTTTTTGTTTAGTTCTATCCTTAAGTAACTGTACTACTTCCCAGGCCTCTTCTTTAGCCTCTTCCATTCCGATAATATCATCCCATTTCACATTAACCTTATTACCTTTAATTTTAGACTTTTCAAGTTTAGCAAACCCTCCTCCGTAATGTAATCGATATAACATATAGACAAAAGCTCCTGTCTGAATTAGTCCGAAAAAAGGCCATACGGAAGTAGAAGCCAATATGGAAAGCCGTTGATAAGAATCCACGCTGGAAAGCATAATTAAAGGGTATAAAATAACTGCAATTAAAAACAAAGCAATTACCAGCTTTATCCAATGATTCATAAAAAATAATTTTATTTTTTTTCTATTTAACATTTTTCCCCCTATTTTTTTCCTGCCTAAAAAATTCTGCAAAATAGCTTTTCTTGAAAATCTTTTTTTTGCTTAAAACAAATTTTCCTCATTTACGCTAATCACCCGCTTTTGTTTTTTAAAGCATTTCCGTCATTATACTTGTTTTTAAGTCTATCGTCAATAATTTCTCTCTATTTCTCTACTCCTCTTTTATAATATTTAAATTTTTTAACTCTTCTAATTTTTCCTTTACGAAAATATTTCCCGGTTCCAATTTTAAAACTTTTTTATATTCATTCATCGCCAAAGTGTTCTTTCCTGCCAAACCATAAATATATCCTAAATTAATCCTAATTTTAATCCTGGTTGGATCTAATTCTAAAGATTTTTTATATTTTTCAATCGCTTCATTATATAACCCCTGTATGGCATATATCGTCCCCAAATTTTTGTAAGGAGCAATAAATTCAGAGTTTACTTTTATTGCCAACTCATATTCCTCAATTGCCTTGTCATATAAGTTTAATTTGGTATAGCAAAGACCTAAATTATTGTGAACAACATCATTATCGGGAACAATTTTTAAAACCTTTCTATATTCGTTTATCGCTTGATTATACAAAGCTTTTTTCATATAAATATGCCCCAGATTAATTCGAGTCGATTCAAAATACGGATTTAACTGTAAACTTTTTTTATATTCCCTAATTGCATCGTCGTATAAACCTTTACATTGATAATCCCAGGCAAGGTCAAAACGAAGTCTAAAATCATCAGGATATTTTTTACAAAGAATTACATCTCTGGTTATTGCATCTCTTCGATTAAAATTTTCTTTTATTATTCTGACAGAACACCATACAAAAATAAAAATTAGAAAAATTTTTACCAGGTTTTTCATTAGGGAAGATTTTAAGGTAATAAAAACATAATTAAAACCTACCGCTAATAACAAACACAACCCTATTGAGGGAATATATAAATAACGACTTGAAAAAAAATGACGAAAAGGAATTAATATTATTATAGGAAAAAGATTTAAAAAAATCCACAAAAAACACCAAAAGATTTTTTTAGTAGTATATCGATATAATCCCACACCAAACAACACAACAAAACTATTTACCCCTATGCTCAACCAAAATATCTGGTCAGTTAAAGATACAGGCACATATAAATTGTAATATGAACACACATTT
>JAGLYT010000029.1 GCA_023132075.1 bacterium | reverse complement strand
AGAGAAAAAAGAAAAAAAAGAGAAGTTAGATGAGGATGTAGACAGCATAGAGCAGGAATTGATAGAATTGGGGAAATTTTATTTTTTGAATCAGAAGTATGATCAGGCAATAGAAGAATTTGAGAAGGTTTTGAAGATTAACTCAAACAATCCTTTAGTTTTCTACAATTTAGGAATTGTTTATGAAGCAAAAAACATGATTGAAAAAGCAAGCCGGATGTATAGGCGTACTTTGGAATTAAAACCCGACCATTTTTTTGCTAAAGAACATCTGGATAAATTAGTAGGCATTTAAAAGAGGAGATTTCAGAGTGGAGAAAGAATTAGAAAAGTTAAGGGAAACGGCAAAAAAAGAAATAGCCCAAATAAAAGAAAAAAAAGAGGATTTGGAACTAATAAGGATTAAGTATTTAGGAAGAAAGGGGTTAGTGACTAAGATTTTGCGTATAATGAAACAACTTTCTCCCCAGGAACGGAAAATCATTGGCAAATTGGCAAATGAAATAAAAGAAGAAATTGATCTTCTATTAAGTTTAAAACAGGAAGAATTAAAGCGGTTAATTAATAAAAATGATTTAAAGGATGATTTGGATATAACTCTTCCCGGAAAACCTTTGGCACGGGGAAAATTACATCCTTTGACTAAAATTTTAGAAGAAATAAAAGTTATTTTCGAAAAATTAAATTTTGATATTGTGGAAGGACCTGAGGTAGAAACCGAATATTATAATTTTGAAGCTTTAAATACTCCTCCAGATCATCCGGCGCGGGATATGCAGGCTACTTTTTATATCTCTGACGGAATAGTTTTGAGAACTCAAACTTCGCCTGTTCAAATTAGAGTAATGGAAAAAAACAGACCTCCTTTGCGTATTATTGCTCCCGGAAGATGTTACCGGAGTGATGCCATAGATGCTTCCCATTCACCTGTTTTTCATCAGGTGGAAGGATTGGTTGTCGGTAAGGAAATAACCTTTCGGCATTTAAAAAGTATTATGAAGATATTTTTCAGACAATTGTTTGGGGAAGACATTGAAATTAGATTAACACCCAGTTTTTTCCCTTTTACTGAGCCAAGTGCGGAGGTTTCTGTGTGCTGTGTTTTATGTAAGGGAAAGGGTTGTAGTGTTTGCCAGCAAACAGGATGGTTAGAGCTTTTTGGTGCGGGGATGGTGGATCCGAATGTATTCAAAGCGGTTGGTTATGATCCGGAAGAGTGGACGGGTTTTGCCTTTGGCGGCGGGATAGAACGTTTGGCAATGATTAAATACGGTATTACTGACATACGTTTGTTTTATGAGAATGATTTAAGGTTTTTGAAACAATTTTAAATAAAAGGGTTTTTAGATGAAAATTACCTATCGTTGGCTGAAAGAATATGTGGATTTTGATTTATCTGCTGAAGAGTTGGCTGATAAATTAGTTAGTTTAGGGATAAATGTAGAAAGTATGCAATCCATAGGAGAGGGAATAGACGGTGTTATTGTCGGAAAAATCCTGTCTGTTGAAGCACATCCTCGTGCGGATCGCCTAACGGTTTGTAAAGTAGATACAGGTAAAAAAGAATATAGTATTGTTTGTGGGGCGAAAAACATGAAAGAGGGAGATATTGTCCCCGTAGCTTTGGAGGGAGTTGTCTTAAGTGAAAACAAATTAATAAAGCCGGTTAATATACGGGGAGTTGATTCGGAAGGGATGATGTGTTCAGCTAAAGAACTTGGTATTTCCGATGATGCGGCAGGATTACTTATTTTACCCGAGGGAACTCCGTTAGGGAAAGAACTCAAAGAAGTATTTCCTTTGCCCGATGTAGTTCTTGACCTGGAAATTACACCTAATCGCCCGGATTGTTTGAGTGTAATAGGAATAGCTAGGGAAGTAGCTGCTGTTTTAAATGTTCCTTTTAAATTACCGGAGATGGAGTTAAAAAACACGGGGAAACAAATAGAAAAACAGGGAGAAGTAACAATAAAGGATTCCTTACTTTGTCCCCGTTATCTGGCCAGGGTCATTAGAAATGTTAAAGTTTCTTCATCACCATTTTGGCTGCAACACCGTTTGGAGATGGTGGGATTAAGGGCTATTAATAATGTTGTGGATGCAACAAATTATGTTTTAATGGAATTAGGACATCCCCTCCATGCCTTTGATTACGATCTTATTAGTAATCATCATATTATTGTTCGTCGGGCAGAGGAAAAAGAAAAATTTGGTGCATTGGACGGTGTTGAATATACATTAAGTAAGGATATGTTAGTAATTGCCGATGACAAAAAGGCCGTTGCTTTGGCCGGTATAATAGGGGGAAGTAATTCTCAGGTGAATGAAGGAACTTGTAATTTACTTATTGAAAGTGCTTATTTTGATGCAATAAATATTCGTAGAACTTCTAAAAAATTAGGGTTAAGTACAGAATCTTCCTATCGATTTGAACGAGGGACTGATTTTGAAATGGCGGCAAAAGCCATAAATAGAGTTACTTCATTGATTAGAGAGATAGCCGGGGGTGAAGTAGTAGAAGGGATTATTGATCAATATCCTCAAAAAATTGTTCCTCAGCAGATTACTTTGAGACCGGAACAGGTTAATAGGATTTTGGGGATAGAAATGTCCGGAAAGCAAATACAGGTTTTACTTAAGCGGTTAGGTTTTGAATGTAATTCGGAGAATAATTCCAATCTAAAAGTAATGGTTCCCGCTTTTAGAAGGGAGGTAAGCAGGGAAATTGATTTAATAGAAGAGATTGCCCGTATTTATAAATATGATGAAATTACTCCTGCTGTTCCCCAATGGGAAAGTTTGGAATATAGTCCTAATCAGGAATTTTTATTGGAAAGGGAAGTAAAGAATTTTTTTGTCGGTGCAGGGTTTTTCGAAGTAATAAATTATTCTTTTAGTAGTGAGGAGGAATTTAAGAAATTAGGGGTTGGGGAAGAGTTTTATTATGCTAAAGCGGTGAAGGTTAAAAATCCTCTGTCTCGCGAATATGGGTTTTTGCGTACAACTCTTCTGGGAAGTATTTTCGAAAATATTTCAAAAAACAGTAGTTACAATTTATATAATCTTAAATTGTTTGAATTGGGAAAAATATTTTTGAGTAAGGGAAATAAACTTTTACCGGAAGAGAAAAAGATGTTTTCCGGTGCGGTTTGTGGAATGATAGAAGAATCTTATTGGCAAAAAAAATCTAAGGAAGTTGATTTTCATTATTTAAAAGGGGTTCTGGTATCTCTTCTGGAAAGTTTAGAAATCAAGAATTACAAAATGGAGAAAGGGGCGAATTTGCTTTTTCATCCGGGACAATCGGCAAGAATAATTATTAATGGGAAGCAACAGATAGGACAACTTGGTAAAGTATCTCCCTGGATAGCGGAAAAATATAATTTTGATTTACCTGTTTATGGTTTCGAATTAAGCATGGATGCTCTTCTAAAAAGTCAAAATCTCAGAAGGCGTTATTTATCGATTAGTAAATATCCGGCTGTGATAAGAGATGTAGCCTTAGTGGTGCCTAAAGAAATTTCTTATTTTCAGGTTTCTTCTCAAATTAAAAAAACAGGAGGGGAGGTTATTTCTCAAATAAAATTGTTTGATGTTTATCAGGGGAAGCAAATAGATGAAGGGTATAGGAGTCTGGCTTATTCTATTGTTTATCAATCCAAGGAAAAAACTTTAACGGATAAAGAGGTTAATTTTATTCATAATGAGGTGCTTCAGTCGCTGGAGGAAAATTTTAAAGTAAAAATAAGGGATAAATAAAAGTTTTAAAAGGTTTGTTTTTAAATAACAATGAAAATATTAAAAGAAAAAATAAAAAAAACAGTAGAAGTTGTTTATTTTTTAAAAGAAGAAAATAAGTTATTAAAAGAAAAAATTAAAAAAAACAGTGAGAAATTGAAGTTTTTAGAAAAGGAAAATGAAAAGGCCCGGAAGTTGATTAAAGAAAATGAAGTGCTTTATGATGGGAAAAAAGAAATAAAAGAAAGGATAACAAAACTTTTAGGAAAGATGGAAAAATTTAAAATATAGGTAAATCAGGTAGGGTGAAGTGGCTAAAGATAAAATAGTAATAAAAATATTCGGCAGGGAATATGAAGTTACCAGCGAAGAAGATCCTTTGCATGTATATTCTTTAGCTTCTTTAGTTGATCAAAAAATGAAAGAGATTTCACACATTACTAACATTGTAGACACAAACAAAGTAGCGGTGCTGGCAGCATTGAATATTGCTGATGAATTGTTTAAATTAAAGGAAAACAAAAATTTTCTTCATGATTCAGTGGAAAAAGATACCGAGGAGTTAATTAAATTATTAGATACTGCTTTAGAATGAGTTTATATTATGAATCTGAAAGAAAATTAAAGTTTTTCTGAGTAGGGGTTGCAAAAAGGGATTATAATTTGAAAAAATGTTAAAATTTTAGTAAAATATATATAGACCTTTAATATATCCCTGCGGTGTTAGTGTTGTGTTGATCATTTTGGGCCTACAAGCCTAAATCAGGGAATTCTTCGGTTTTCTGTAATCTTGGTTACAGAAACGGAATACCCACCTGGTATCTGGTGCTTCAAAAGGACTGCACACACGGCATACGCGGGGGTTTTTTATTTGAAGGTAAATAAGTCCGGTGCGGGTGAAAAAACATAAATTAGGGTATGTAATGTAAAATATCTTTGAATTAAAGATAAGATTGGGGAATAAAATGGATTTGTTTAATCAACAGCTAAACCGAAAAGATATGCCGTTGACTTTACGTATGTGTCCTGAAAATTTGGGAGAGTTTGTCGGACAGGAGCATATATTAGGAAAAAATAAACTTTTGCACAGGCTTATTGAGGCAGATAAGATTATTTCCCTAATTCTTTATGGTCCCTCCGGCTGTGGAAAATCGGCATTAGTTAATGTTATTGCTAAAACGACAAAAAGTAGTTTTATTTCTTTAAATGCAGTAACTTGCGGGGTTGTCGATTTGCGAAAAGAGATAAAATGTGCTGAGCAAAGAAGGGTACAAAACAATAAAAAAACCATATTGTTGATTGAAGAAATCCATCATTTCAATAAAACTCAACAGGATGTTCTCCTCCCCAATGTAGAAAAAGGAATAATTACTTTAATAGGTATTACTACACATAACCCTTATTTTTATTTAAATTCTGCTTTGATTTCCCGGTCGGTAATATTTGAGTTTAAGGCTCTGAGAGAGAAAGAAATAGAAACTATTTTAAAGAATGCAATAATTGATTCTAATAAGGGTTTTGGAAAATACAAGATAAATATGGAAGAAAAAGCTCTCAATCATTTGATTGAAACTGCAGGAGGTGATGCAAGGAAAGCATTGAATGCCTTAGAATTAGGGGTAATTACTACATCCCCCGATGAAAAAAATATGATTAATTTTACTGTTTCAGTAAGTGAAGAATCCATCCAGAAAAAGGTTCTTCTTTATGATAAAAAAGAAAATGAACATTATAATACAATTTCAGCTTTTATTAAAAGTATGCGGGGCTCTGATCCCGATGCCACTTTGTATTGGTTGGCAAAAATGATTTATGCCGGGGAAGATCCCCGATTTATTGCCCGTCGAATTGCTATTTGTGCTTCGGAAGATGTGGGAAATGCGGATCCTCAGGCGATATGTGTAGCGGCGGCGGCATTAAAAATTAGTGAGTTTGTAGGTATGCCTGAGGGAAAAATTCCTCTTTCTCAGGCAGCTGTTTATGTTGCTTGTGCCCCTAAAAGCAATGCATCTTTTTTAGGGATTGAGAAAGCTTTAAAAGATATAGAGGAAGAAGCAGTTCAGAAGGTTCCTCTTCATTTAAAAGATAGTCATAGTAACAAATTTGAACAGGTAAAGAAATATAAATGCCCCCATAAATTTACCGGGCACCATGTCAAACAGGAATATTTACCGGAAGAAAAAAGTTATTATCAGCCGACGGAAGAGGGATATGAATCAGGAATAAAAAAACGGTTGATTAATTTGATGGGAAAGAATGAAAACAGATAAAAATAATTTAAGGGATAAATTCAGAAAATTAAGAAATAGCCTTTTGGTTAAGGATAAAAAGGAAAAAAGCAGGAGAATAGCTCAAAGGGTGTTTTCCTTACAGGAATTTAAGAAAGCACGCGTGATTATGTTTTATTTCAGTTTTGAGGGAGAAGTAGGAACGGAGGAAATGATAGATACTGCCTTAAATATGGGGAAGAGGGTTGTATTACCCGCAGTAATAGACAGGCAAGGGAAAATGGAAGTATTTGAAGTAAAGAAAGATTATAAAAAACAATTAACGAAAGGAGCATTTGGGATTATGGGAATAAAAAAGTCTTTAATGAAAAAATTTAACAAAAACAATATTGAAATGGTAATTGTTCCGGGGATAGTTTTTGATCGAAAAGGGCAAAGAATAGGATTTGGGTATGGATATTATGATCGGTTTTTAAATAAATTAAAAAAAGAGGTTTGCCGGGCAGGGTTGGCTTATGAATTACAGGTGATAAATGAAATTCCCCTCAAAAAAAAGTACGATGTAGATATGAATTTAATAATTACCGAAGATAGAGTTATTAAAGTTAAAAAAGCGGCATAAGAAGTAATCGAAAAAGGATAAGGAACGAATAAAAAATTTAAAAAAAAGACAGAAAGGGGCGAATTATGAATAATTTTGGTTTATTGATGATAGGCAGCCTTTTTTCAGGAATACTTTTAGGTTATTTAGGAAGGAAGATCTATGTTAAGTTTAAGATGAATCTTTCGGAAAAAGAATCTAAAAGGATTTTAGAAGAGGCTGTTAGAGAAGCGGAAACGAAGAAGAAAGAAGGGTTTTTGGAAATAAAAGAAGAAAGGCACCGGATTCGAATAGAATTTGATAAAGAGAGTCGTAGCCGTCGAGTAGAACTGAATAATGCGGAAAAAAGATTAGTTCAGAAAGAGCAAAATCTGGATAAAAAAATGGATATTTTAGACAGAAAAGAAAGAGAGACCCAAATAAAAGAAAAGTCTTTGTCTAATCTGGATAAGCAGCTTCGGGAAAAAGAACAAATAATAAGCAGACAGGATGAAGAACAGAAAAAAGTTTTAGAAAGAGTAGCCAGAATGAGTTGTGAAGAAGCAAAGGGACTTCTTTTACAAAATATAGAAAAAACTCTTACCCATGAATCGGCAGCGTTAGTGAAAAAAATGGAAGAAGAAACACGGGAAATCGCCGGTAAAAAAGCAAAAGAGATTATTAGTTTGTCTATTCAAAGATGTGCTGCGGATCATACTGCGGATATTACGGTATCAACCGTTTCTTTGTCCAGCGATGAAATGAAAGGGAGGATCATTGGTAGGGAAGGGAGAAATATTCGTGCTTTTGAAACTATTACCGGGGTTGATTTAATTGTTGATGATACCCCTGAGGCGATTACTTTATCTGCTTTTGACGGGGTAAGAAGAGAAATAGCCAGGGTAGCTTTAGAAAGATTGATTACCGATGGAAGGATTCACCCTACCCGTATCGAAGAAGTTGTAGCGAAAGTAACCAAAGAGATGGAGGTTTTCTTGAAAGAGGTAGGAGAACAAACTGTTTTTGAATTAGGAATAGTCGGCCTTCATCCTGAATTAACAAGGTTAATAGGCAGGTTAAAATATCGAACGAGTTATGGTCAGAATGTTTTACAGCATTGCAAAGAAGTAGCTCGCATTATGACGGTTTTAGCAGCGGAATTAGGGGTAGATATTGCTTTTAGTAAACGGGCAGGACTTTTGCATGATATTGGAAAAGCAATAGACCATGAAGTAGAAGGTTCCCACCCTCAAATAGGGGCGGATTTAGCTAAAAGATTCAACGAAGGGGATAAAATGTGTAATGCTATTTTATCTCATCATGAAGGAGGGGAAGAGCCAAGGAGTGTAGAGGCAGTATTACTTCAGGCAGCGGATGCAATTTCCGCCTCCCGTCCGGGGGTAAGGAGAGAAAGTTTAGAACATTACTTGAAGAGATTGGAAAAGCTGGAAGGAATAGCTAATGAATTTCGGGGAGTGGAAAAAAGTTATGCAATTCAAGCCGGCAGGGAGTTAAGAATTATAGTTGAACCGGAAGATATAGATGATAATTGTGCAGCGCAATTAGCCAGAGACGTTGCTAAGAAGATAGAGCAGGAATTAGAATATCCCGGACAAATAAAAGTTACCGTTATTAGGGAAATAAGGGCGGTGGAATTAGCAAAATAGTATATTTGAATCGGATTGTGCTTTTTAAAGGCAGAAATGCAATTAAAGATATGTTATTTGCTGTTTATTTTCCCGGAGTTTATTATTAAGGACTTAGAAAGGTGAATGGATGAAATTACTGTTTGTTGCTGATATTGTGGGAGAGGCAGGTAGAAAAATATTAAAAGAGTTATTACCTGGAATAAAAAAAGAGGAAAGAATAGATTTTACCATTGTTAATGCAGAAAACTCAGCCGGTGGGGCCGGTATTACTCCCCGAGTGGCTGAGGAAATATTTTTTTTGGGGGTAGATGTTATTACTTTAGGAAATCATACCTGGGATCGCAAAGAAGTTTTTGAAATTATAGGCCATCCCCGGATTCTTCGTCCGGCAAATTATCCTCCAAATGTTCCCGGTAAAGGTTTTAATGTCTATGTTCCCAGTTTTAAGGGAGTAAAAATCGGAGTAATAAATCTTATGGGGCGTGTTTTTATGTCTAATTTGGATTGTCCGTTTCGAAAGAGTGATTTGATTATAGAAGAAATAAAAACACAAACCTCTGTTATTTTTGTGGATTTTCATGCGGAGGCAACCTCGGAAAAATTATGTTTTGGGTTCTATCTTGATGGTAAAGTAAGTGCTGTTGTTGGTACTCACACTCATGTTCCTACTGCTGATGAAAGGATTTTGCCCGGGGGCACGGCATATATTACTGATGCAGGTATGACCGGACCGGGAGATTCTATAATCGGAGTAAAGAAAGAAATAATTTTAAAAAGATATTTAACCGGTCTACCTGTACGTTTTGAAGTAGCCCGGGAAGGGCCTATTTTTGAGGGAGTGGTTATCGAAATAGATGAAGGAACAGGTAAAGCCTTGAGCATAAAGAGAATTTACAAAAAACGAACAGGTAATCCTTGAAAGTAAATAAGAGGGAGGAAAAAGACATGGAAGATATTACCGGAAAAATGGAAAACGAAAGGAATAAGTGGCAGATACTTACAGAGAAAATACCCGGGTATGGCGGATATAAAGATAGGGAAAGAAGAAGGGATGCAGATAAATTAGTTCGGGATTTTTTGGCGAAAGAACTTAATCAAAGTAAAGAAAAGATAGCTCAAATTGCTTCGGAGAAGGTAGAAAAACAACAGTTATCCGGCATTGACAGGATTGACCGCTTGACTAAAAAAATGGAAAAAATAGCAGATAAAATCCGCTTTGCGGATTATGGATATAGCGGTTTTTTTGATCAGATTAAAATTGATGCTGAAAAATTAAATGATATTTGTAAATTCGATTATTCGTTAATGGAAAAAGTTGAAGAATTGAAAAAAATGATTGAAGTAGTAAAAAAAGAAGCAACGGAAGAAAAGATTTCTTTACTTTCGGAAAAAATTGAAAAGTTAGATGATATTTTTTCTGAAAGAGAAAAAGGAATAACCGCTTAAAATAGCATAAAAATAATAAGGAGGGAACTAAAATGGGAATTTTAATTGAGGTTTTGGAATTTCTGGATGAAACGGGAAAAGAAATGGTGCATCGTATTCCGGAAGGTGGCTCAGGGGATATTAAAATGGGTGCACAGCTTATTGTTCGGGAAAATCAAAAAGCAGTGTTTTTTCGTGACGGAAAAGCCCTGGATACCTTTGGTTCGGGCAGACATGTTTTAACAACTGAAAATATTCCTATTATTACCCGGGTTTTAAGTTTACCTTACGGTTTTACCAGTCCTTTTCGGGCAGAGGTATATTTTGTTAATGAAAAAGTTTTTATTAATATGAAATGGGGAACAAAGGAGCCGGTTGTTTTTCATGATTCGGAATTAAAAATGGTTAGGTTACGCGGTTTTGGAATGTTTTCCACCAGGATTACCGATGCTCAGCTTTTCGTAAATAAGATTGTGGGAACCCAGGGCAGCTATAATTCAGGGTTGTTGGAAGATTTTTTTAAAGAAATAATTGTAGGCAGGTTAAATGACCTTTTAGGTGAAAATTTAAAAACAATATTTGATCTTCCTCAATATTATGATGAATTAGCCGTGGGAATGAAAACAAGGCTTAAGGATGATTTTGCTAAATACGGAGTGGAATTGGTTGATTTTATCATTGGGTCAATTACTGTTCCTCCGAAAGTTCAGGAAGTTATTGATGAAAGAAGCGGCTTGGAGGCAGTAGGGGGGTTGCAGG
>JAGLYT010000289.1 GCA_023132075.1 bacterium | reverse complement strand
CATTCTTTTTGAGCAACATCTTCACCAGGGCATCAATAGTAAGGCTTTTTCCCTTCTCATTCCTGCCAAAAAATAAATTAAAATTATTTAATTTAATTTTTCCGTGATCAGACAAGATTCCATATCGGATTATCGAAAATTCTTTTATTTTCATAAATGCGTTTCCATTATTGCTTTAATTATAGTATTACACATTTGTTTTTTCTTTTTTTCCGAATAATTTCTTTTTTTTAGTTTTTCAACGAAATTCTTAAATAATTCATCTTCAAAAACAACCCGAACATCTCTAACCTCGTAATAAACCTCATCACACCTATCGGCAACAATTTTATCAATTAGCCTTTTTAGTTCTACTTCACTCATTCCTATTGCATCTCCGTTAACAAATCCTTTAATTGTCAATATAACTCTGGCATGAATGTGAAAATTATTAAAATATTTTTCTACAATTTCTAACGGCCTTTTATCTGTAAAAGGATCAAATTCTATAACCATTTCTTCAAAATGAAATGTATCTAAAAGATATTCCTGGGGAGGTTTACCTATCTCAAAAACATTAACTCTCCTTATCCCTGTTTCTTTTTTGGTTATTGCTATGGGCGAACCAGGATAAACAAAATATCCCTGATTTTTTAATCGCCTCACTTCAAACTTCGTATGAAAATGTCCTGCAAGAATGTAATCAATTTTTAAATCTTTAAAATAAGAAAGCTTCACCGGCATATACCGTTCTTCTCCTTCATCTCCAAAATCCCTCCTGGAAAAAAAGGTGTCCAATAATTCCCCATGATAAAGTAAAATATTCTTTTCTTCGGGATTTAATACTTTACTTAAAGAATGTATTTTATCTATGATTTCATTTTTTTCTACTCGGGCAAAAGGCATACCCCATATTTTAACATCCTGATATTGAAAGGGCTGCATTAAATCGGATAAAATAACGACATCTTCACCAAAATACATTCCTTTTTTATATGAAAACTGATCATGATTTCCACAAATTAAGACTATTTTAAAACCGTTGTTAGAAAAAATACTTCTTATTTGCGGCCGCAAATTCTCTGCATCACTGTTTTTATCAAAAAGATCCCCGCTAATTACCAAAATCGCTATCTTGAGTTTTTTCCCAATAGCAACTAACGTCTCCAGGGTTCTCCATCTTTCGTCTTTATAATTTCTTAAATGTAAATCCGCTGTATGCATTACTTTCATTTGACCATCCCTATTTAAAGAATCGTCCTACCCAAAGGCCAATGTTATGGGTTAAAATTATTACTGTCAATATAACAATCAAGTGTTCAACAATTACTCCCTTAGGACTTACTTTTTGCTCTTTGGCCAAGTATAAACTAAAAACAACGAGCAAAAACACTCCCCATATTATACTGACCACAATAGCCGGAAAAAGTTTCAAAAATAAAACAGGAATAATAAAGGTCATGGCAAAAATAAATTTGCATAAAAAAGTAGCACCGGTTGATTCCCAAATTTCTTTCCTACAATGTTTATTTTCTGATTCTTCCGAAAAATGAATACCCATGGCATCTGAAAAGGCATCCGATACAGCCATTATAATAATCGCTCCTATAATAACAGCCTTCGACTTTGTACTGGCATTTAGTCCTATAATTAATCCCAGAGTAGTAATCACCCCTGATGACAAACCAAAACTGAGTCCCGTCTTTAATGAATGCTTCATAAAATAATCCGCTCCCACTATTCACATGATAGTTTTTTTATGTCACAGTTACATTATAAATTATATATCCAAACTTTAGCCGAAAGGCAAGTATCAACTCGGTTCTTTAGTAAAACTATAATCTCCTCATTCGTCACGAAAGACCCATAATTTTTAAAAGCCATCTTTTGCTTGACAAAAAAAAAAAAATTTGTTTTAATTGCCTTCGGGATACAACTCCTTAAATCCAAAAGGAATAAAACTATGTCTAAAAAAAAAGTTTCATCCATTCAGCAAACATTAGTACTTATCAAACCTGATGGTTTAAAAAAATCACTTACAGGAAATATTCTTACCCGCCTTTCAGAAACAAAATTAAACATTGTGGGAGCGCGGGTAACAAAAGTATCCCGCAAATTAGCAGAACAACATTATTGCCACCTAAAAGATAAACCCTTTTTCCCGGAATTAATTTTGTTCCTTCAAGGAAAATTACATAAGAAAGAAAAAATTTTAGCTCTGGTCTATGAAGGTAAAAATGCTATTAAAAAAGTGAGACAAATTGCCGGAGCAACTAATCCCGAAGAAGCCTCCCCTACTTCCATCCGCGGTTCTTACGGACGAATTACGACTAAAGGAGTTTATGAAAACGTTATTCATGCTTCCAGCAAT
>JAGLYT010000288.1 GCA_023132075.1 bacterium | reverse complement strand
GATTTAATTTTTCCTCACCATGAAAATGAGATTGCTCAATCGGAAGCTTATACCGGAAAAAAATTTGTCCGTTACTGGATGCATAATGGATTTGTTACTATAAATAAAGAAAAAATGTCTAAATCATTGGGGAACGTTTTTAATTTAAAAGATATTTTTGAAAAATATAAGAATCTTTTTAAGTTTTATAATGAGTCACAAATAGGCCAGATAGTACGCCTCTTTCTGCTTTCTCAACATTATCGTAGTCCTGTTGATTTTTTCGATGATAAATTAGAGCAGGCAGAGAAAAACTGGGAAGAAATTTGTCTTACACTAGAAAATATAGAATGTGATGCTTTTGGTCATGCATATAGGAAAGAATATATTATTGGGAGTCTAAAACAGGATAAAGTAATAGATAAAATCATAAATGAATTTGAGCAGGCTATGGATGACGATTTTAATACTGCCCGGGCTTTAGCCGTAGTGCATAAGTTTATAAATATTATAAACGAGAGAATCGGTATTGAAGAGCATTTACCCTGGTTAAAATTGACACGTGAAAAAATGATAACTTTATTGGACCATATTTTAGGTTTAAAATATATTCCTTCGGGTTTTCAAAGACAATTAGATAGTGTGAAAATAATTATGAATGAAAAAAATGACGAAGGGGCAAAAAAAAATAAGGATTGGCAAAAGGCATATCCGAATATGGCAAAAGTAATTAAGTATAAAATAGATAGAGAACAAGCAAGGAAAAACAAAGATTGGCCGGAGTCAGATAGAATACGTAGTGAATTAGAGAAAATGGGTTTTATGGTGGAAGATACTCCTCAAGGGATTCGTTTAAAGAGAAAAGGATAAAGGAATGGAAGATCTAATATATGGAAGAAATGCAGTTTGGGAGGTTATAAAAGGAGAATCGCGTCAAATAGAGGAAGTACAAATAGTAAAAGGAACAAGGGGAGATAGAATTAATCAAATTATAGGGATGGCAAAAAATAAAAATATATTTGTTCGGTATGTAAATAAATATAAATTAAATAAAATAACTAATAATCAAAATCATCAAGGTGTAATTGCTTGTGTTGGAAAAAAAAAACAGATTACTTTGCCGGAATTATTAAAGTCTTTAAAACAAAAAAAGCCTTTTTTATGTTTGCTTGATCAAGTTTGTGACCCCCATAATGTGGGAGCAATTATTCGGAGTGCTTATCTTTGCGGGGTAAACGGGATAATTATTCCTGAAAGACAGTCCTGTGGGATAAATTCAACGGTGGTAAAGGTTTCTTCCGGGGCAACAGAATATATGCCCATAGTTGAGGTTGGTAATTTAGTAAATACAATAGAAAAATTAAAACAAAAAAATATTTGGATAGTCGGAGCTGATGTTTCAGGGGAAGTGTGTTATCAATCAGATTTAAATTGTGCTATAGCGTTGGTAATTGGAAGTGAAGGTAAAGGATTGAGAAGGTTGGTAAAAGAATCTTGTGATTTATTGGTTAAAATTCCTACAATAGGAGAGATATCTTCTTTTAACGCTTCTTGTTCAGCGGCAATATTGATGTATGAAATAATGCGTCAAAAAAAAGACTGATATAATAATATAAAAAAAATTAAAAAGTAAAATTTTTCATTTTTAAAAAAAAAGACATTAAAAAGAAACTTGACAAGGATTAGTTTAATAAATATAATGCTATCTGTATGTTTTGATGATGGATGTCTTTTTTGTGCTTTTCCGGGTTTTAGGTTGTTTTTTAGTTTTTTGTCTGCCGATGTAGCTCAATGGTAGAGCAATTGATTTGTAATCAATAGGTTGGAGGTTCGATCCCTCTCATCGGCTTTTGGAAGAAATTATATTTTTTTGTTTATATATTTAAGGGCAGGTGCCGGAGTGGTTAATCGGACTGGGCTGTAAACCCAGTGGACGTAGTCCTACAGAGGTTCGAATCCTTTCCTGCCCATAGATTTAAGTGTTTTATTAATAGTAAATATTTAAATTTTAAATAGAGATAAAAAAGTGGATAAATTGAATAATGCGGGAGTAGCACAATGGTAGTGCTCTAGCCTTCCAAGCTAGCCACGTGGGTCCGATTCCCATCTCCCGCTTTTTAAATTTTGTTTTTTTGAGAAGGGTTGCCCACGTAGCTCAGTTGGTAGAGCACACCCTTGGTAAGGGTGTGGTCAGCGGTTCGATTCCGCTCGTGGGCTTTTAATTTTCTTTGTAAAATTTAAAAAAATTTAACGTAAAAAAAGAAAGGGGTAACAAAAGATGGCAAAAGAGAAATTCGAGAGGACGAAACCACATGTAAACATAGGGACGATAGGGCATGTAGATCACGGAAAAACGACGTTAACTGCGGCGATAACCCAATGTT
>JAGLYT010000287.1 GCA_023132075.1 bacterium | reverse complement strand
TTCCATCTGTCGTTACTCCATATGCATCATCCCTATTACCCCCATCATAAACTGCAGAAGAAATAACCAATAAATTACTATCATATTTTATGGTATAATAATCATAATTTGCCCCATTATAACTACCCCCGGTAACAATAATATTATTATTTCCATCTGTCGTTACTCCATATGCTAAATCACTATTACTTCCATCATAAACTGCAGAAGAAAGAGAAATCAATGTTCCCGCCCAAACTTTAACATTAAAAATAAACATAATTCCAACAAAAACCAAAAAAAATAATTCCATTTTATAAAAATTTAAATATTTTCTTTTCATTCTGTAATAATTATCCTGACTATTTGATTTTTATCCTGTCTTCTCTTTCTAACCCTAGTAAGAAAATCAGAAAAATAAAAATAAAATATACCAGGTAAAATTATGCATCCAGAGAAAAACATATTTTACTTTTATTTTCCTTATTCAAACTCCTGACTTATAAGATAGTTTGTCATAAATAGTCATATACTCACTTCATTCGCGTCATACATTGTCATAAATCCTGTGCAACACAAACATGCTTTACGTTTTAAACCGGGGACATCGTTTACACTTTTTGTTTTTGTTTTTTATCTTTTCTAACTAATAAAACTAATCTAAACTAATTCAACTGTCTTTTAACTGTCTTTTTTCTGTCATCCGGGAATTAATTCCGGTATTACCCCCCAAAGCAAATACCACTTGTCACTTTCCCTTTTGAGACAAACAATTCCACCGGAAGAAAACCTAACCAACTCCTCATATTCAGAATTAACCAGCAATAGAGAACTAATCTTCTGCAAAAAAGGAAGATGCCCTACAATCATTAAATTCGTATTTTCTTTAATTATTTGCTTTAACAGATTATTTGCCGGAGCGGTAGGAGAGAGTTCTTCTTTTTCAACAACCTTTTCTTTGTCAACCTCTATGATTTTTTCCAGAATTTGTGCGGTTTGAACAGCCCGAAGCTTTTTGCTATGCCAGAGAACATCTACCCTGACATCAGCATCTTTCAAAAACTTACCCATCTTAAACACATCAGCTTTGCCTTTTTGACTAAGCGGACGATTGGGGAATACTTCTCCGGTACTTACTTCTCCATGCCGCACTAAATACAATTTCATAATTTTTCCTTTTTTGATTTCCTGGAATACTTAGATATCGGGTTTATTATATCCAACGAATAAACAAAAATCAAGATTTTAATTATTTAGCCGAAATTTTCTTTCTTACTTTAACTTCCGACACTTCTATTATTACCTTTTTTTCTTTCCTGAATATTTCTACACAGGATTCTATACTAACTTCAAATGAAAAATTGTTTGACTTTCTCCGGTTTTTGATATATTATACATACCGTCATAATTAACAGAATCAGAGGAACCCACATTAAAATGTTAAAAAAAACAGGATTTTTATCTCTCCTTTCATTAATCAGCATTCTAACACTTGCCGGTTATTCTCAAAGGAAAATACAAATATTTTCCGGTAACCAATTAACCGTTCAACCTATTTTGACTTTAATTGACGGTAAAGGGTATCTGCAGGCAACTGATGTGGCCGAAATGTACAATCTTAAATTAGATTGGTATGCCATTTCTAAAAAACTAACTTTTTCTAAATACAATAAAAAAGTCACTATTTTCATAAATAACACCGAAGTAATTATTGATAATATAAAAAGAAAACTAACCAAATCCCCTTTTTTAGACGAAAATATGGTAATGGTTCCTTTGGAATTACTCCTCACCCGCGCTTTTAATGAAACATTTCAACATTCTACCTTATGGAACAGAGAAACAAGAACTTTAACCATCACCGAAAAAAACGAAAACAGAGAAGAAACTAAAGAAGAAGATAATGAAATAAACATCCTCCCCCCCTGTATTTTTACTTATCCTAATTATACCAAAATTTTAATTGAAACAATCAGCCCTTTAAATTATACAGTAGAAAAAAACACCGCAACTACTTCTATATCTTTAAATATCTTTGATGGAAAACTCGATATTATAAAATCTGCCTTAATGGTTAAAAATGGCGTAGTAAAAAATATTTCCGCACAACAGGAAAAAACAAAAGCTTCTTTGAATATAGAATTTGATAAATTCGCAGGTCCCTTTGAAGTATTTAAATCGTCAAATCCTACAGGAATAGTCGTGAAAATAAAAAATCTTCTCCATAAAAACACATTCACCGAAACATCTCTGCCCTTTACCCCTGCAACACAAGCAAAACCTTTACCCAAAATTATTATACCCGCTACTCAACCTCCTCAAACGACAGCTAAGGAAAAAAATATTCCTTTAGAAAAAATAATAAACAATCTTCCCGCTCATTTAAAAATAAAAACTATAGT
>JAGLYT010000286.1 GCA_023132075.1 bacterium | reverse complement strand
GCAACACTTCCTTATCAGTGGAAAATAAAAGGGTTAACCTCCAAATATATTTTAAAGAAATCTTTGAAAGGATTTTTGCCGAATAATATATTAAACAGAAAGAAAATGGGTTTTGGAGTGCCGATAGGTAAGTGGTTTAGGGGTGAATTAAAAAATTATTTAACGGAAACACTTTTAGCACAAAAAAGTATTCAACGCGGATATTTCAGAAAAGAGAGCATTGAACGATTATTAACAGAGCATTTCAGCGGAAGAGTTAGTCACACTTATCGTTTGTGGTCCTTATTGGTTTTAGAGGTCTGGCATCAAATATTTATCGACAAAAGCATTAAGTTTTGAAAAAAAAAGCAGTAATGATAAGTAAAAAGAGGAGCAAATGACACGGAATTTGTTTGATACAAAATTTGACCGGTTTATTTTGGCGTTTGGTTTAGGAACAGCTGTTTTTTTTATCTATGTTGCTTTTTTATCAAAGATGTATAATTATGACGGTGTAGCTTGCGCTATGGCTGTTGAATTAGGGGTAATGAAGAATCTTTTTCATGGCAACCATCTTATTTATGGTTTTATCGGATATCTTTTTCATCATTTAATTAGGATTTTTTTCGGATATTCCGGAACCACTCTTCTTTCTCTTCAAATTTTAAATTGCCTTTTGGGAAGCATAGGAGTTGTTTTATTTTTCATTTTAATGGAAAAAATTAGTAAAAATATAACATATGCTTTTTTCTGGAGTCTGTTTTTAGCGTTCTCCTATAGTTATTGGCTTTGGAGTATGGAGGCTCAGGTTTATTTGTTGGGTATGTTTTTTATTTTATTGTTGGTGATTTTACTTTTAAGGTATGACACTTCTCTTTATCAATATTATAGGCCGGGAAAAAGCATTCTTTTTACAATTGGTCTCTGTCATGGAATGGCCGTTTTGTCTCATATTTCGCATATAATCTTTATTCCTGTAGTATGTGTATGTTTATGGCAATATAAAAGTAATAGAAAACAAAGGTTGCGTAATATTTTTTTCTATTTAATTACTTTATTTGCATTTTGTGTTTTATCTTATGTGTTGGTAATAGTTGCGGTGCTTAAAATTTTTAATTTGCGGGGAATTTATTTGTGGTTTTTAGGTAATGCTCTGGATGTTCATACTAATTCGTTTAATTGGCATGGACAGCTTAGTCTGAATAATTTCTTAAAAATACCATTATCTTTGCAGGATATAATCTGGATAAATTTAAAACGGCTATCTTTTATTAAAGGACTTTTTCCCTTCCAGATAATTAAGGTAGCGGTTAATATATCCAAGATCTTTTTTTATAGTGTTTTGTTTTATCTTTTTTTGGGATTTGGAAAAATTTATTATAAACATAAATTTATGATAAATTTGTGTTTTATTTGGTTAATATGTTATAGTTTGTTTTTTTCTACTTGGGAACCGGGGACTATAATGTATAGAATGCCCGAATTAATACCGCTTTATTTATTAGTCTACATATCTTTTTCTTTTTTGCCGATTAATAAAAAAATAAAGATTTTTTGTTTAAGCGGTTATTTGCTCAGTTTGGTTTTTTCTAATTTTTGCGGGGGGATATATCCCTATTCTCTGAATATAAATAATGTTAATCTGGATAGAGCATATTTGGTAGAAGAAAACACTTCCGAAGAGGATTTAGTGATTATTTCGGGTATGGGGGGGGGAGCTATAGGGAAAGTATATATTCCTTATTTTGCCAGGAGGCAGACCTTAACTTTAAATCGCTTTAAGAAAAAAGATTTTCCCTTAGTCCAAAAGATAATTTTTGATAGACTGGCAAAAGGTGATAATGTTTTTTTTCTTTCAGACATATCGGATGTTAAAAACAAACATTTGTTGAGTAAGAATTACCGGTTATTCCTTTATGCGGAAGGAAAAGATGTAAGTTTATTTCAGATAAAAGAAAGGGAAGAGGATGACTGATAATAATAAAAAGAAGATTATTGCCGTTATGCCGGCATATAATGCCCAAAGCACAATCAAAAAAACTTTTTTGGACATTCCTCAGGGGGCAGTGGATGAAGTAATTTTAGGGGATGATGCAAGTAGTGATGATACAGTTGCCATTGCCCATAGTTTGGGAATACTTGTTTTGCAGCAGAAGGAAAATAAAGGTTACGGGGCTAATCAGAAAACTTGTTATGAAGAGGCTTTGAAAAGAGGGGCGGAGATTATAGTAATGATTCATCCTGATTATCAGTATGATAGCAGGCTTGTTCCTTATTTGACAGGGTTAATTAAAGATGGGATTTGTGATGTAATGATTGGAACCCGGATTAGGACACGAAGAGAAGCTTTAGCCGGCGGGATGCCTAAATATAAATATATCGGTAATCGATTTTTAACCTTTGTTGAAA
>JAGLYT010000285.1 GCA_023132075.1 bacterium | reverse complement strand
CCCCCACCCACACAAGCAACTAAATAATCAGGCAATTTACCGATGCTCTTTATTGCTTGCTTCTTCGTTTCCTTTCCAATAACTGACTGAAAATCTCTGACAATCATTGGATAAGGATGAGGACCCACGGTTGAACCTAATAAATAATGGGTTGTCTTCACATTCGTTACCCAATCACGAATCGCTTCATTAATAGCATCTTTCAATGTTTTAGTTCCGCTTTCAACCGGAATAACTTTAGCCCCCAACAATTTCATCCTAAAAACATTTAATTTCTGTCTTCTTATATCTTCAGTACCCATATAAATTTCACATTTTAAACCAAACAAACCAGCCGCCGTAGCAACAGCTACTCCGTGCTGGCCGGCTCCCGTCTCTGCAATAATCCTTTCTTTTCCCATTTTTTTAGCCAATAAAATTTGTCCCAGGGCATTATTTATTTTATGAGCACCCGTATGACAAAGATCTTCCCTTTTCAAAAATATTCTTGCCCCCTGCAGTTTTTCCGTTAATCGCTGAGCATAATACAAAGGAGTAGGCCTTCCCACATAATGAGTAAGATAATAATTCAATTCATTTTTAAATTTTTTACTTTTCTTTACTTTAGCATACACTGACTCTAATTCAGAAAGAGCAAAAAATAACGTTTCGGGAATAAATTTTCCCCCGAATTCATCAAAATAACCATCTTTATTAGGCAACATATATTCCTCTCTCTGCTTATAAGTCCCTATAACAAATTTTAATCCGCACCAAATGGACTAAGAATAATTTTAAGCTGCGTTTGTTGTCTTAACTATTTCTATGAATTTCTTCATTTTTTGATAATCTTTGCGTCCCGGAGAAACTTCTATTCCGCTGGCTACATCCAGAACATCCGGATTTACTTTAATAATTGCTTCTCTTACATTTTCTAAAGTAAGCCCTCCCGACAAAAATAAGGGTTTACCTGTTTCTTTCACTTTCATTGCCCAATTCCAATTAAAAACCTTTCCCGTACCACCATATTGTCCGGGAACAAAAGCATCCAGGAGATAATAATCCACTTTAAAATTCAATAAATTCTCTAAACGAAATCCTTCTTTTATTCTAAAAGCTTTTATTATTTTTAAATCCTGCTTTTTTTGAGCAAGTTTTGTACAAAATGCAGGTGTTTCGTCTCCATGTAACTGAACCATAGATAAATCACACTTCTCTATTGTTTCTAAAATCACCTCTATCTGTTCATTAACAAAAACACCTACTTTTATTAAAGAAGCAGGTAATCCTTTGATTATTTCTCTTGCTTTTTCCGGTAAAACATATCGTAAACTTTTTTCGTAGAAATTAAACCCTAAGAAATCCGCTCCTAAATCAACCGCTAAACGTGCATCTTCCCTGTTAGTAATACCACAAATTTTTACTTTATTCATTTCTCAGGGTTTCCAATCCCAATTCTTTTATTTTCCGGGCCGGATTCTCGCTTTCAAGAAAACTCTGTCCGATTAATATAGCATTTATCCTTGCCCTTTGCAATAATAAAACATCTTCTTTTTTTCTAATCCCACTTTCGGAAACAACAACCTTATCATTAGGAATCATCTTCCTTAATTCCAAAGTAGTATTTATATTTACTGAAAAATCATGTAAATTACGATTATTTATGCCAATAATTTCAGCTCCTGTATTCAATACCTTTTTTAATTCGTCTGCCTGATGTATTTCCACCAGACAATCTAATCCCAGCTCTTTCCCCAAAGTTAAAAAATTACCGATTTTTTCTTCACTAAGAATACCGGCAATTAAAAGCACGGCATCAGCACCATAGTTTCTTGCTTCATAAAACTGGTATTCCTCAATAATAAAATCTTTGCACAGTAAAGGAAGAAACGAAACTTTCCTTACCTCCTCAAGATAACCTGTCTTTCCCTGAAAATATTTCTCTTCCGTTAAAACGGAAATTGCTGCTGCCCCATTATTTTCATAAACAAGTGCTAATTTAGACGGGTCAAAATCTATGCATATCACCCCTTGGGAAGGGGAAGCTTTCTTAATCTCCGCAATTAAATTAATCTTTCCCTGTTTAGAAATAGCCTTTTTAAAATTACGGGTAGGAGGTAAAGAAGAAAGAGAGTTTTTTAATTGAACAATAGATACAAGTTCTTTTCTCTTCTTTAATTCAATTCTTTTATGTTCTACAATCTCCTGTAATATGTCTTTCATAAAATGTACCTTCAAATCTCTAAATTCCCGCTTTATCCTCCACCTAACAAGCGATATCATAAATAGTTATAGATGCAAAACAGACAAATCCGAAATTCTAATATCCCGCCTTACAGACTGGCGGACAGGCTAAATCTTAAATCCGCCTTACTGACTGGCGAGACAGGCAAACTCCCAATTTTAAAAT
>JAGLYT010000284.1 GCA_023132075.1 bacterium | reverse complement strand
TGCGTAAGCGAGAGAAATATATTTTACCTTTTTTTTCCTCGTTCCCGCCTTATCCGCCTAAGGCGGAGCGGACAGGCAAACTCCCAACTTCCAAATCCTAATTTTTTTTAAACTTATAACTCATAACTATTAACTTATAACTGTCGTTTCTGTCTATGGACTAATTTTTAAACTCCCAAATCCCAACTTCAAACTTCAAAATCCCATTTTTTTTAACCAATTTTAACCAATTTAAACCAATTTAAACCAATCAAACTTTTGTTTTTTGCATTTCTTTAACTATTTTCCTCACTCTTTCTAAGTCTTGCGGAGTATCCACGCTAATCGAATTATAATCGCTGAGCATTACTTTTATTTTATATCCATTCTTTAAAAAACGTAATTGCTCAAGTTGTTCTATCTGTTCCAAATCACAATGAGACATCGACTTAAAATGTATAAGAAAATCTTTTCTATACCCATAAATCCCCAAATGTTTATAATATTGAAAATTTGGTGGTTTTTTATCTTCATCCCGAACAAAGGGAATGGCCGCCCGGGAAAAATACAAAGCAAAATTAAACTTATCCACCACTACTTTTACAATGTTAGGGTCATTTATTTCATTTTTATCCGAAATAGTTGTAATTGCAGTAGATACGGACAAATTCGGATTTTCCCTAAACGGTTGTACTACCAAATCAATCACTTCCGGAGAAATTAAAGGTTCATCCCCCTGAATATTTACGAAAACATCATATTCCAATGTTTTGGCTACTTCGGCTATTCTATCTGTGCCGCTTGAAGAAGGAGAAGTCATAATTACCTTTCCCCCCTCTTGTTCTACTACCTTTTTAATCCGCACATCATCTGTTGCTACAAAAACTTCCTCTAACATCTGTGACTGTTTAGCTCTTTGATAAACCCATAAGACCATTGGTTTACCAAGTATATCCGCCAAAGGTTTACCCGGAAATCTACTAGAATTATATCTGACCGGTACGACTCCTACGATTCTCATAAGCATTCCCTCCCATCATTGCTTTTTTTATCTCTTCTATGCTAACAGTGGCTGTTCCTAATTTTCCTACTACTACTCCCGCCGCATAATTAGCAATATAAGCGGCATCAAGAAAACTATTTCTCTTTACTGCCAGAGATAAAGCAAAAACACTAATTACTGTATCCCCTGCCCCTGTAACATCATAAACCTCTCTCGCTACCGTGGGAATATGGGTTATTGTTCCTTTTTTTTCAAATAGCGTCATTCCCTCTTCACCCCGGGTAATTAAAAGAGATTCACAATTTAATTTTTTCATTAATTTCTTACCTGCCAGCAATAAACTTTTTTCATCATTAATTTTATGGTGAATTGCCTGGCCTGCTTCATGATGATTAGGAGTAATTCCCGTCACTTTTTTGTAAAGAAGGAAATGTTCTATTTTAGGATCTACCAGTAGAGGAATTTCTCTTTTATCTGCTTTGTTTATAATAAAAGAAAGAATTTTACGATTAATAACCCCTTTCCCATAATCTGAAATAATAATTACATCTATATCGGAAAAGACTTTATTCAGATGTGCAATAATTTGCTTACTCATCTTTTCAGATGAAATATTTTTAACCTCTTTATCGGTTCTGACTACCTGCTGATGGTCAGCTATAATCCTGGTTTTTAAAATAGTAGGACGAGAAGAATCAACAAATATACCGGAAGTTTCTATGCCCTTGTTTTTAAACTCTTCTATTAATCTTCTCCCTACTAAATCATCTCCGATAACTCCGCAAAGTATTACTTCACTTCCTAATGCCCAGAGATTATTAACTACATTCCCTGCTCCCCCGGGCATATATTTTTCTTCTTTTATTTCTACAACCGGCACCGGTGCCTCGGCGGAAATACGGGAAACCTTTCCAAAAACAAATTTATCTACGATAATATCACCTATCACCAAAATTTTTTTTCTTCTAAATCCATCCATAATTCGGTATAATTTCTTTGCCCTCTCTTTCGATACCATAAAAAAATTTACTCCTTACCTTAAATTAATTTAACTGCCCTCATTTTACTAAATTTTTGTTTTTTTTCCAAACAAATTTTTTATTTCTTTAATTCTACTAAAACGGCTACAATCGAACCGACCAAAATCTTACTCTCCATTAAAACCGGTATCTTTTTAGTATCATTGGTTACCCAAATCCAAAGCCGTCCTTTTTGTTTAAAAATCCCTTCTTCCCTTAAAACCGGCTCAATACAAATTGTCCGGAATTTACCTGCTTTTGTTTTTACTATTTCTTCCTTTGAAACATTTACCCGCAAAGACCAATTTTTTTTATCGGTATTTACATCAATATCATAATTTATACCTGTTTTAATATTCTGCGTACGTAAATAATAAAGAGCAGATAAAACATCCTGAACAAAA
>JAGLYT010000283.1 GCA_023132075.1 bacterium | reverse complement strand
ACTAAAAATTTCAGAAAAAGAAACATAATCATTTTCCTCAACCTTATACAAAATATCCTGCATTTTATCTTCAACTCTTATTTCTTCATCGATAATATCTTTCGCTTCTTCTTGTGCAACAGCGGAAAAAACTTTCTTAACACTATCCAGAAGATCAAATAAAGAAACTTCTAATATATACTCTCCCTCCAAAGAAACCGGTGATTCCCGGTAAAAAATATCCCTTTGAGATACCTCTTTTCTCTCAAGAACTTTAGATACCTCTTTGAATTTTTTATATTCTATGAGCCGTTCTATCAATTTTTTACGGGGATCATCTAATTCTTCCTCCTCCTCGCCTAAAGAAGGCAATAACATTTTAGACTTTATTTGAATTAGCGTTGCTGCCATTACCAAAAAATCACCTGTAACTTCCAGGTTTAATAATTTCATCATCCGGAGATATTCCAGATATTTAGCGGTAATCTCAGAAACAGAAATGTCATAAACATTCAAATCGTTCTTTTTTATTAAGAATAAAAGCAAATCGAGAGGCCCTTCAAATGTCTCTAATTTAACCTGATAAGCCATAACCTTTCCCTCCCCCTTAATTTCAGTATTGCCAAAAACATCAAACAGACAATGGCAAACGGAACAAATCCTAAATCCTAAATGCCCATTGTTTTTCTTACTTCTCCCATAGTAGAACAAGCAACCTCCCTTGCCCTTTCTCCTGCTTTTCTCAAAATAGACTGTATCGGATATTTTTCTACTTCTTTTCTTTTTTTATGAATAGGTTCCATTTTAGTCAGTAGAGTCTGTATTAAGTTTTTCTTACAGGCAACACATCCTATTTCACCTTCTTTACACTGCCCGGTTAAATTTTTCACTTCCGAAGAGGAAGTATATACTTTATGCAAACCATAGACACTACAAACATCCGGATGTCCCGGATCATTAACCTTTATTCTTGCCGGATCGGTTATCATTTGTTTTATTTTTTTAGTTATTACTTCTGCCGAATCTGAAATATAAATGCAATTATTATAACTTTTACTCATTTTCCTTCCATCCATACCCGGCAATTTAGGACAGTGAGTAAGTAAAGCACTCGGCTCCAAAAAAATTTGCGCTTTCGGTTTATATATAAAATTGAATCTTCGAACAATTTCCCTGCTCAGTTCCAAATGAGGCAATTGATCCTCACCAACCGGAACGGCATCTGCCCGATAAAGAAGAATATCTGCCGCTTGTAAAACAGGATAACCTAAAAATCCATAAGTAGAAATATCCCTGTCTTTCAACTGTTGCAATTGTTCTTTGTAAGTAGGACACCTTTCCAACCAGGATAAAGGAACTATCATTGAAAGTAAGAGATGTAACTGAGCATGTTCAGAAACATCCGACTGAACAAACATACAACATTTGTCCGGATCCAAACCACAGGATAGCCAGTCAATCACCATTTCTTTTATATTATTTTTCAGTCCGGATGTATTTTGATAATCGGTAGTTAAACTATGAAAATCAGCAACTTCATAATAACACTCATACTCATCCTGCAGTTTAACCCAATTAGACAAGACCCCTTCTGCATGCCCCAGATGTAGTCTCCCTGATGGACGCATACCACTCAAAATTCTCTTCTTCACCATTATATGCCCCATAACAAAAATCGATAAATTCCTAACACAATCATAATTAATACCCGCCAAAAAAGGTTGATAAATAAAATAACCAGTATTATACCGAACATTCCAATGTTTTCTACTCTGTAAGCATATTGTCTGGGTAAGACAGCAATTAATATTTTTGAGCCATCTAAAGGAGGAATAGGAATCAAATTAAACACTCCCAATAACAAATTCAAAAAAACACTAAATTCGAAAATGCGGGACAACAGCCCCCCATACAACCCAATTATTTTCATCAACCAAACTAACAAAGCAAAAATAACAGCTAAAATAAAATTGGAAACCGGGCCGGCTAAACTCACTTTAATAATATCCCTATGCGGATTTCTGAAATTATAAGGATTAATCGGTACCGGCTTAGCCCCCCCTATGGCAAACCCCAAAGTGAAATAAAAGATAATGGGCATTAAAATAGTCATAAACGGATCAATATGGGCTAAAGGATTTAACGTCAGCCTGCCCGAATACTTTGCCGTAGCATCACCACATAAATAAGCCATCCACCCATGAGCATATTCATGAATAACTACAGCAAAAAGTAAAACAACCAATGCCATCGGCATAGGAATCTGCGGAGGATAAAACATTCTCTTTTCCCTCTTTATGAATTATATTAAACATTAATTTTATCAATCTTTGGGAAAATTGTCAATCACAAACTTAAACTCTTCCTCTCGTGTTTTTACTTTTTTATCTAATTTAGCAAATAAAAGTCGTTCTTTTATTTCTTTAAAAATTCTTCCTTCCCGGTAACC
>JAGLYT010000282.1 GCA_023132075.1 bacterium | reverse complement strand
AACAAATACTTGCTATAAGGGAGGCATTGAGAAAAAGTGGGGGAAATTGAATTCAGAAAACGGGCCGAAAAAATAAAGATGTTTATTCTTGATGTAGATGGGGTTTTGACCGGAGGGGAAATTATTTATGGGAACGATTTTCTTGAAATGAAGAAGTTTAATGTTCAGGATGGAATGGGTATTAGTATTCTTAAAAAAAGTGGAATATTATTAGGGATAATCACCGGTAGGGAGTCCCAGGCAGTTCAAAGACGGGCAGAAGAATTAGGGTTTGATGAAATATATCAAAATAGTCCGATGAAGATAAAAGCATACAAAGAAATCATAGAGAAAAGAAATTTAAAAAATGAGGAAGTAGTTTATGTCGGAGACGATTTACAGGATATACCTGTTTTAAAAAGGGTGGGGATATCCTGTAGCGTAGCTAATGGGGTAGAGGAAGTTAAGGAATTAGTTGACTATGTAGCAACTAAAAAAGGGGGTGATGGTGGCGTTAGAGAGATAATCGATTGGTTTTTGGATTTAATAGGGGAAAAACAAAAAATTTTAAATAGTTATTGTAATGGATAATAAAGGAGTTATGGAATAATGAAGATATTTGTTGATTCGGCAAACATTGAAGAAATAAAAGGTTTTAAGAATTTAGGGTTGGTAGATGGTGTAACCACCAATCCGACTTTAATTGCTAAGGAAAAGGGAAATTTTGAAGATATTATTAGAACTATTTGTGCTGAAGTTGAAGGGCCGGTTAATGCTGAGGTAGTAAGCGTTGATTGTGATGGAATTGTTAAAGAAGCCAGGAAGATTATTCCGTGGGGGGATAATATTGTTATAAAAATTCCTATGACTAAAGAGGGGCTTAAAGCGGTAAATGTCTTGTCTAAAGAAGGGATAAAAACCAATGTTACCTTGATATTTACTGCTGCACAGGCATTACTGGCAGCAAAAGCAGGCGCTACTTATGTTTGTCCTTTTGTCGGGAGATTAGATGACCTCAGTCAAATTGGGATGGAAATTGTAGGACAGATGGCTGAAGTGTTTTCCATTTATAACGAAATTAAGACCGAAATTATTGTTGCCAGCATTCGTAGTCCCTTGCATGTAATGGATGCCGCTTTAGTAGGAGCACATATTGTTACCATTCCGGCTAAAGTTATTGAACAAATGTTTAATCATCCGCTTACGGATAAAGGAGTTGAAAAATTTTTAAAGGATGCCGGAAAATAAATTAAATAGTTTTTGTTGTGGTAAATAGTGGTTTAATTGACAGTTTTAGGGTTTGATGATGATGAAACGGTATAAATTACTTAAGCGTTGGTTCGTTTATAAATTATTTAAATGTTTTCAATTTATGGTTTGTTTTTTACCCTTACGGGTAGCAGTGTGGTGTGGCGGGCAGTTTGGATGGCTTGTTTATTATCTTTTATTCCGGGAAAGAAAAATCACTCTGGATAATTTAGAAAAAAGTTTTCCGGATAAAGGGTGGAAGGAAATTAAGAGAATAGGTAAGGGAGTTTTTATCAATCAGGGCAAGAATTTTTGTGAATTGTTATTTTTTTCTAAATTCACAAAGAGTGATATTATGAATTTAGTGGAAGCAGAAGGACTGGAGTATTTTGACCAGGCTCTAAAAGAAGGAAAACAAGTGATTTATTTTACCGGTCATTTGGGAAATTGGGAATTAATGGCGGCATATATTTCTTCCAGAGGTTATCCTTTAAATGTTATTGCCCGGCGGGTTTATGATGAAAGATTTAATAAGATATTGCTGGACTTAAGGGGGGCTAAAGGGACAAAAACCATTTTGCGCGATGAGTCACCTAAAAAGATTTTAAAGGCTTTAAGACAAAAAGAAATTATAGGAATGCTTATTGATCAAGATACCAGCAGGGTACAGAGTGTTTTTGTTGATTTCTTTGGCCGTCCGGCTTATACTCCGATCGGGGCGGCGATGTTTGCTTGCAGGGAAAATGTAGTAGTTATTCCGGGTTTTATTGTAAGAAAGGGAAAAAAACATTGTATTAAAATCGGTCAGCCGGTTGAATTAATCAAAAAAGAGGAAAAGGAAAAGGAAATCATAGAGAATACCCAAAAGTTAACTAAAATCATAGAATCATGGGTGAGATTATATCCGCAACAGTGGGTTTGGATGCATAAAAGATGGAAAAGGAAACCGGGATTTAATAATTGAGAAAAAAGAAACATTCATTGATAATATATATAAATTTTAGGTTTATCTTTATTAAGTAAAAGTTTCAAATTGTTAATAGATGTTTAATTGAAAAAATATGATTACAAGAAAAAAGAATGAGCGTTATTTTGTTTTGTTATTGACAGTAACAATGATTACTTTTGTTGCTTGTGAAAAAAGTAAAAAAGGAAAAACTGAAGGGGTTAAAAACGTATTTGAACAAACAATAAACAAATTTACCGTTGTTCAGACCAAAATGGGCAAAG
>JAGLYT010000281.1 GCA_023132075.1 bacterium | reverse complement strand
AAACTAAGAACTAAAGAAGCAACTACCGGCAAAGAAGTAAAAACTAAAAATCCGATAAAATTAGGCAGAATAAATAAATACCCTCCTATTGCTTCAGAATTCATTTTCTTTAAAATTTTTTTAATCATAAAATTTCTCCTATATCAAAAAACAATTTTTTAAACTCTCAACTAAAATTTTAAACTGCAAATAAGCCGGTACTCTTTATATTCTGCTGATCGGTCATCGTCATTTACCTGTTCATATTCTATACCCAATTTTAATTTTTCTGCCCGGTCAAACACCCTCCCTAAATAAACGATAAACCTCTCATCATAAGTCATCCCGTATAAAGGGCCGTCTATCTGGTAAGGCATCCAATCATCCAGAAAACAATTAATTTTCCCTCTAAAAAACCCTATTTTAGCACTTAGTTCAATATCTTTAAAACGGGTTGTTTCTTCCACCACAAAATCCGCTCCCGCTTCCGCCTGCTTTAAACCGGTACTAAAATTCACTGTTATTCTGTCTCCCCGGTTAAAAGGATTCAATACCAATTGGGCAAATATTTTATCTAATTTCGCCGGAGACCTTCCCGAAGACCCCACCGGTTCTTCCCACCAAACCTGATAATAATAATCATAATGTTTTTGCCTGTCCGTATATTCCGGATAATCGGCAAGTTCATATCCTGCTTCCAGAGCAAATGGGGCATTTTCATCTTCATTAAATCTCCCATCCCAGAGTCGAAAAGGAATTCCCGGTGTAGTATCAAAAATAACAGATCCTTTAATAATTTTCGCTTCCCGATTATCTAAAACCAACGGGGGAAATACAGAAGTAGGACCCTGAATATTTTTCCTATGAGTAAAGCTGCCTTTTAAGGTAAAGTATTGTATGGGCATCAGTTTTGCTTCCAGATTTAATTCCTTTTTGTTCCCCGCATACAACTCGGCATTAACATATTGCGCTAAAATTTCTGCCTGTTCCGGAATAAGTTTAACCTTCCCCTTTACTCCCAAAACTATATTTTTCTCATCGGCATCAAATTTTCCTATCTCTGATTCCACAGAAAATCTTTCTTTTTCTCCAATGGCTAAAGCAAAAGCAGTCATCTGATCATCCCAGGGATTAAAATCATAATAATTCATCCCCCCGCCGGAAACATAATTTATTCTTCCCGTTTCTTCTTCGGTTAATTTATCTTTATACATCAATTTGAAGTTAATTAACTCTATAGTTTTTTCATATTTTAGAAAAACCTCCGAACTATTCCCCCAAATGGGATCTTCTCCGGCAATCATAGTAATCCCGTCTAAAATTCCCTGTCCGCTAATTTCCACTCCTTGAGGTGCAAATGTATTACATTGCTTAGCCCACTCGGTTTCATACATTTCCCGGTAAAATCCCAGCATATCCCCCCAATGATAATGCCCTACATTTTTAAATATCCAGGTATCAAACAAATCCCCATAGAGATTTAAATCTACTTTGGAAATAACTACCCCTACATTATCTTCCCGGGAAGTTAGAGTATCCCAATAAGCAACCTTGTTAGCATACACTTCTATTCCGCAAACCCCTTTAATCTGCCGGCCATAATTTAAACCCAAATCCATTCCTAAAGAGTGATACTGATTAATTCCCCACTTTTCCGTTCTTACACCTTCCGGATGCCAGGCCCAATCATATTGATAATACCCGGTCGTATCATTAGTTATCATTCTCATCTCGTATTTCCCGCCTACTAAAGAAAACGGTGTAGGACGATGAATAACCGGCGTTTCACCCAAACGGTAAATATTTTCACGGGCACCCTCTTCCAAAGACCACCACAAGTTCTGTCTCGGATCGTAACTCATCGCTCGCGGCCAATAATCAATCACTACTTGATACGCCCTAATTGCTTGTTTTTTTAAATTACCAAAACCCCGAAAAACTATTCCTTTGCCCGGCATACCATGTACTCGTTCTTCCATTAAACTTGCCTTTTCTAAAGCCTTTGCTGTATAATACTGAGCTTCCGCTCCGGGAGCTAAGACAAGATAGGTTGCCCAGACATAAAAATCCTCACGCGGATTTCCGCTCCCGATATGATTCCATTTAACCCTTTCCAATTCACTTGCTGAATATTTAACATAAGGATTAAAAGGGTCTTCCAAAACACTCGCATCAGGATAAATGCCTTCATTAGAAAAATATAAATAAAGGGTAGTACTTTTTTTCTCCTGAGAAAAAGCAGTTAAATAATTAATGCTTAATAAAAAAAAGACTACCGCCCAATATTTAAAAATAATTGATAACTTTCTCAACTAATCCTCCACCTCACAAACACTGTCACAAATAGTCATAAATCCCCCTAACCCCCTTTTTCAAAGGGGGAAATTCATTCGCGTCACACATTGCCAAAAACTACATTTGACTGCTCTTTCAAATTCCCAAAACAAAAAAATGAAGGTAAAATGTGTTTCGAACGATA
>JAGLYT010000280.1 GCA_023132075.1 bacterium | reverse complement strand
CCTTTTTTCACCACACAAAAGTTTTTTCCTTGTTTTTAATTATATTTTTATTTTATTTCAGTGTCAAGGTAAAAAGACAGAAAAAATGGGAATGCTACAATACATATGACACCCCCTGATATAAAAATAAATAAAATATTATGTCTAAGAAAAGACTGATATGAGAAACTGGTAAAATTAATAAAAGCCCGGTTTGTTAGGGAAAAAAGAAAGAAAGGGGATAAACTAACATGTTTCTCGCCTAAAACAAAGAAATCTTCTTTTTGTTATTCTTTTGTCTTAATTAAAAAATAGGACCGTCTTTTTTATCTTACTATGATTTTAAACAATCTCCCTCTTTCCTACCTTTTTGGCAAATACTGCCTTGAAAAATATCTTTTACGCACTCAATTGAGCAAGCCAATCTCCTGCACGAACTATTTTAATATTATTTATCTCCTTATCATAGCGACTATTATGTACAAGTTGCACAGCGTTAACTTGAGAATATCTTTCCTTGAAATATTTTAGATTTTTGTCTATAGCACTAGCAGAAAGTTTTACTTCGATGAAATGAGTCAAAAGACCCTTTTGGGCTAGTGCAAAATCAACTTCCTTTCCGTCTTTGGTGCGGATATAATGTAAGGAAATCTCTGTACCTTTTGCATCATGCAGATATTGGACATGCTTAAGCAGGCACATTGCCACAGTATTTTCCAAACGCACACCTTCGTCCCCTCTTATATATCCACTGTCATAAAAATATATTTTTGGTTCTTTCAGTATTGACCTTGCTATATTTCTATGATATGGCCTGATAATAAAAATAATATGTAAACTCTCCAAAATATCAATATATTTGCGGACAGTATTAGGAGATATTTGTATATCTTCGGATAATGAAGCAAATGACAATGGCGAACCAACGCGGTTACGAAGCATTTCTAACAAAAGGCGGATTGAGCGAATTTCGTTTATACGACTAAAATCCATTACATCCTCCCGTACAATATCCGTGTAGTATTGCTGACGCCACCGCTGAGCATGTTCGTCTGATGAGGAAAGAAATGGTTCAGGAAAACCACCAAGCCTGTTTAATGCAGAAACCGCTTCATACGGTGGCATAGTGCTAAATAATTCCTTCACTGAAAGAGGATTAAGATGATAAAGAAAATACCTCCCTGCCAACGAATCCCCTGTCTGCCGAAAAGTATCTAATCTGGCGCTTCCTGTAACAAGAAATGTTTGATTATCACTCCGGGTATCAAATGTACCTTTTAAATAACTCTTCCAATTTTTCATTTTATGAATTTCATCAAGAATTATCAGTTCCGTATTTAAGGGCCATACACGATTCCGTATGGTTTTTGTATCCTCTATATCATCATTATTTAGATATATCGTTTTCTTGAATTCCTGTTGTATGTTTTTTGCAAGATAAGTCTTTCCCACTTGTCGAGGACCTGTAATAAACACCATTTTTTTCTTTAAATCTTTAATTATTATTTTGTGGAGATATCTTTTCATAATGATATTATTGCACATCATTGCAGAAAAGTCAAGTATAATTTTCAATATGTTGCATTATAGTCGTGTTTTATAGGCCAATAATTTCTTAGATATACTATAACCAAAAAACGCTTCGTCGTTAAAAACCGAAGCGTTAAAAAACTCTGGTGAAAATCTGAAAAAGATGGAGGCACTTACAACGATTTGCTTTTGAGCAACTCAATCTTTTTCTTTCTTGGCCAACTTTTTATGCTCTTTTCTCTTTTTGTGGCAAATGATCGATCTGGACATTTCTCTGAATAAACATATTTCACTGGTTTTCGTGCAAATGTATATTTTGACCCTATTCCTTTATTGTGCTGATTAAGTCTTTTACTTAAATTTGTTGTAATTCCTGTATATAGAGTTTTATCAGAACATTCAAGGATATATACATACCACATGGCTAATTTGAATTCAACTCCTGCGACAAGATAATTTTAAAAACTTTCAAAATAGGACTTCCTTCGTCGCTTTGCTCCTCAGGACAAACTCACTTGTTTCTCGTCTGCGACTGAAGAGTTATTTTTCAGGAGGGATTGTATCCCTCCTGAAAAATAAACTCCCCGGGATGGTCAATGTTGATAACAAAAATATATTTTACTTTGGCTATCCTCATTTCCACGCCCCCAAAGCTTTCCATTCCATATTAAATTCCTGCTTTTTCTTAATCGCCTCAAGAGGTTTTATGAGAAATTTTTCTATCTCTTTAGCCGTAGTAGATAACTTTTCAGGCGCATGTTTGATATCTCCCCTTTTCAAAAAGGCCTTCCACAACATCTGGCGATCGGACTTTTCATCATAAATTTCTTCGGCAAATAACTGTTTATCTGGTGGAAATAATGTTTTACGATGCTCAAAAGTTTTTATTAATGCTTTGGTAAGCTTCAGTCCATTAAAATCAACCCGACGCATTATGAGCCAAATATCATAAAAATCTT
>JAGLYT010000028.1 GCA_023132075.1 bacterium | reverse complement strand
GAAAAACCTTATGCTATGGTGGGTCGTTGTTTATTTTTAATTAAAAAGCGAACAGCTTTCAAAAAAACGAGGGAAGTCCCCCAAATTCCCTTGCTGTTTTGGCAAATAAATATCTAAAAAAATAATGGGAGGAATTAGAAAAATGTTTAAATGTAAAAACCTGAATCTAATTTTTGCACTGGTAGGTGTTTTGATTTGCGGAACTGTTAAAGGGGTATTAGGGTTAGAAAGCTGGCGGTATCGAAAAGAAATAATTATTGATAATACAAAAAATACAGAAGCTTTTAAAAATTTTCAAGTTTATTTAAAATTAAATACCTTGTCTTTAATTACCGAAGGGAAATTATCTTTAGATTGTGGGAATATTAGATTTACAGATTCTGACAAAAAAACGGAAATAATGTATTGGATGAAAGAGAAGAGTGGGAAGGATACAACTGAATTTTGGTTAAGGGTGCCTGAAATTCTGCCGAATTCGAAGAAATCAATTTATGTCTATTATGGCGATGAAAATATTCCTTCTGCTTCAAACTTTAATAAGGTTTTTGCTAAAACTAACAAATTTTTAGTAGCCCGGTATTATTTAAATCAATTAGATGGAAACACAATAATAGATTTTTCTGGAAATAAAAATGATGGGAAAGCTTCCAGGATAGATTTGGGAACAATGTGGGCAGATATTTTTGACCATTATGAAGAGGGCCATTTATTCTTTAATCATTGGGGGGAACACAAACTTACAGAAAGAGGATTTATTAAAATAAAAAATTGGATTACAAAAGGTGTATATTTTGAAGTTCCAGCATCACAAAGCTTAAATTTTAATAAATCTCAGGGAACTATTGAAATGTGGGTTAAGCCATTATATTCAAATTCAGGGGATTATCAAAGATTAGTGATAGACACTAATTGGCAGATTGAATTAGGAATTCACCCAAAGGGTGGTTTGTATTTTTATCCAGCTCAGGCAGGGAAAAATAATTACAATATGATAAATACCCCATTAAAAGAAAACAAGTGGAATCATATAATCGTTACCTGGAATTTTAAAGATAAGCAGGTAAATTTCTATATTAATGGAAAGAAAAAGAAAAACGATATTGAGAATGTTCCAAAATATTGGAAAGAAATAGCAAAAACAGGAAATTGGCAATTTGGAGGAACGAGTTTAAAGATTGATTACGCATATGCAGGATATATAGACGGAATAAGAATTTATAATAAATCTTTAAAAGAAGAGGAAGCAAAATCATTTTATCGAGATTTAAGACACCCAATAATTTCTTTTGGAAGAGAAGAGCTAATTTCAATGAAAGAGGTTTCCGGTGATCTTTTTAACCTTTCGCTTATTGAAAAAATTAATTCTACAGATAAAATTAATTTGGATATTTATTATGCTATGCCAATTCCCAGGCATGAAAGAGGGTATAAATGGAGTGGCTATCCTGCTAATGGAATTTATTTTGATTCAATAACTAATGAATATTTATTTGTGATATCGAAATATAAAGATAGTTATATTCCTATTCTTGGTAGACCGGGTCATAATACCCCTTGTGAAGGGGTGCCAATTTCTTGCAATGATTCTTTTTTATTGTCCTATGTAGGATTGAAAATTAGTAGCCCTAAATTAATTAAAAGGTTAAAAATTGAAATTGAAAAATTCGATTGGGAAAGTGTTGCTCATAAAAAGAATAATTACTTTAAAAAATTAATTCCAATGGCTTATGCCTGTGGGCATTATGCATTTAGAAGAATGGATGCAAAGCTCACTTTAATTGGGGAAAAAAAGGGAATACATTGGTATCAATTAGAAAAGCCAATTTTTGTTAACAAGGCAACTAAAAAGATGCAACTTTATTATATGCCCAGTGGAGAAGAAGGAAAAATTTCCATTCAAATTGCTGATATGATTTTTACTAAGCAGAATAAGAAATATATTCGACCTACTTTTTCAGAAATTGAGAAATCTTCTTATAAGGGAAAAGAACTCCATGGTTTTGAAAAATACCTTGCTTATTTTGCCAGTGGAGAAAAAGGATTTATTGTTTTCAATCATAATTCTGTTACCCGGAGTTTAGAATTATGTTTTGAAAATCATGGAAGAGATACTATTAACATTAACGGTCAATCTGTTTGGAACATTAAGACTCAGTTACTAAAATGGGAAATAAAGGATATTAAAATTAAAGATTTAGATAATAATATTATTTACTCCATCTCAATGAACGAAATAAAAAATCAGATATTGAATAAAAAGATAGAACCTAACCAAAAAATAAAAATACTTCTTATTTCTTCCGAAACTCTACAAAAAAATGCATCTTATCATATTCTTATTGGCACTACCGGAAAAAAACCTATACTGGAAGAAAAAATAACTCCTTCCAAAAAGGTTGTTCGTTGGATTATTGGAGCGGATCCTTATTATCATCCACGGCATTGGGATGGGGATGACCTTTATATTTATCTTTTAGATATTGAGAAAGATGGTTCTATAAGTTTTAAAAAAAAAGGTAAATGAGGGTAAAAAATGAGAGTCAAGTTACAGAAAATATTGATTTTATTAGTAATTGGTGGGTTTTTTTTATTGTTGAATACATTTATTACAGAAGAGAGAATTTTCGAAAACGATAATAGTAGCATCACAAAAACTCTATTTTGTTTAGTCAAAAGGAATAGTTATACAGAAGATGGAGAATATAATGAAGATTTTGCCCAAAAACTTGGGCAGAATTTGATAGTCGGAATTCCGTCCTCTATACTTGATAGAAAAACAAAAGAGATTCTTCATTATATTAAACCTGCAGGGATTGTATTATATCGTCGTAATTATAAATCAAATTCTCAGTTTAAAGAATTAATTAATCAATTACAGCAAATTTCAAATAAGGATACAGGTACTCCTTATTTTATTATGTTGGATGAAGAACCTGGAGGAGCAACACGATTGGATCTATTCATAAATGTTTTTTCTTTAGGACTTCCCGATTGGAAAACCATAGAGAGAGATATCGGGGTGTTGGCGGATATTGGTATTAATGTTGATCTTGCGCCTCTTGCAGATTTTCCATTTAACAGTAATACATTTGTAAAAAGACGTATCCAAACAAAAAATATCAAAGATTTGATTGCATTTAACCGAACATTTATTGATCTGCTTTGCGAAAGTAATATTTCAGCTACTTTAAAACATTTTCCGGGCATGGGAATTTTTACTGATGATCCTCATGTAAAAATACCCCAATTAGATATTTCCCAAAGAATTCTTACGGAATCGTTAAGAATTTTTAAAGATGGTATTAATCACGGAGCGAATTTTATAATGACTGGTCATGCAGTATATGAAAACATAGACCCTAAGAATCCTGCAACACTTTCTTCTATAATCGTAAAAGACCTTTTAAGAGATAAAATAGGCTTTTGCGGAATGATTATTACTGATGACCTTTCAGACATGGCCTTGGTTAATAGGAAAATAAACCTTGCCGATGTAGGAATAGGTGCACTTCAAGCAGGACATAACTTAATAATATTTTCACATAAACTGGAAAAAATCAAAAAAGTTTTCGATGAAATTCTTGCCAAAATAAAAACTGATAGGGAATTACAGATACTTATTACAGAAAATTATCGAAAAATTACTGATTTCAAGAGAAAAAAACTGAGTAATTAAAAAGGAAAAAGAGGAAAAAGGGGGACGTTGTTAAATAGTTAAATAACTATTTGACATAACTTTGAATAGTATGGTAGTATTAAATCATGCCAAGAAAAGCAAGAATAGATATCCCTGGAATATTGCAGCATGTGATTGGTAGAGGAATAGAGAGACGGGTGATATATAAGGATGACAAGGATCGGGAATATTTTCTTGAACAATTAGCTGATGTACTTATGAAGAACAAAGGACAATGTTATGGTTGGGTGTTAATGCCCAACCATTTTCATTTAGTGTTGGTTAGCGGAAAAGAAGGGTTGTCCCGGATAATGAGGCAGTTGTTAACGCGGTATGCAGTATATTTTAATCATCGACATAAGCGTAGCGGACATCTATTTCAAAATCGCTATAAATCAGTAGCATGTGAGGAAGACACATATTTATTAGAATTAGTGAGATATATTCATTTGAATCCCCTAAGAGCCGGGATGGTTAAAGATTTAAAGGAACTATCTGATTATCCCTGGAGTGGTCACAGGACACTTATTGGTAAGGAAAATAGGTCGTGGCAAGCCAGAGATGAGGTTCTATCTTATTTTGGAAACAAAGAAAAAGAAGCGATAAAGAGATATCGGCAATACATAGAAGAAGGGGTTGGTCAAAAAAAAGACTATAGCAGTGGTGGGTTAATCCGCAGTTTGGGTGGTTTATCTGAAGTCATGAGAGATATGAAAAACGGATATAGGCAAATGTATGATGATCGTATATTGGGAAGCGGAGGATTTGTGGAAGGGCTCTTAAAGGAGCAGGATGCCAAGGAAAAAATCCAAAATAGATTAAGTAAAAAAATATCTACGCTTAAAGATTTAATCAACCTGATAGCCAAAAAATTAGTAGTTGAGGTAATGGAATTAAAAGGGAACAGAAGGGGTGAAAAAATAGCTAAAGCCAGAGCTTTGATATCATACATCGGGCAAAGGTATTTGGGGGAGCAGGGTGTTGCTATAGGCTTAGAATTAAACAAGAGCAGTGCCAGTATAAGTATAGCATATAATAGAGGGAAGAAAATAATAGAGGAGAATGCAGGGGCAAAAAGTATTCTTGATGACATTTTAACTACTTAACAACGTCCCCTACTCCGTTACAATTTTATTGCCATCATATGACGCCAGCTAACAAGGCACTGCAGCGGACTGCGGCGCTGACACGAGAAATTTAGGTGGCCAGCCGCTGAGCTCAAGCATTAAGCAAATATAACATATAAGTTGAAAGTATAAATAACCAATGGAGGATAATGAAAAATACCTAAATGTTTTGATAAAACAGAAAGATTATTTTCAATATAACCACCCAAAAACTTGACACTAATCTCCCTTTTTTTCTACAATACTGTAGTGTAGTTTTCTGAAAAATAGAGTAACCAGATAATATATAATGTTGTGCAAATAAAATACATAAATAACTAACGGGATCAATATGGTTTTCTACCAAGACAATCAGTTGTTGTTTTATGAAGGGGATCTTGATGCAAGGCTACGGTCTCATTACGGTCAAGCTCAAGATAAAGTAAATGCTATTCCAAAGGATCAGTTTCTATTATCCTCAGATGAAGAAATAATTGAAAACATCCAGAATAGCCTTTTGGTGGACCATATCACTCTTCATGAAGACTCAATGGAAATGGTCGAACAAGAGGTCAAAGTGGATGTAAGCCACAACCGGGACAGAAATCCATTTGGTGATAGAGGGCCAATTTTTATAAATGGAATACGAATCACGGTATCAGTCCCTTTCTCTGGTGACATGACATTATGGAAACTAAAACCAAATAGTGGGCAGTCAGTCTTTCCACGTGGAAACATTCGCCGACCAAATCATGATAGAATTGGATATCTTGACATAGTGATAGAGCTGCCAAGTGACGAAGGTCCAGAAAAGATAAAGAGTTTGATAGATGAAACATTGAGAAGTGTAAGGTTCTATCTGAATAACCAAAAAAATCAAATAGAAAACCAAAATGCGGCATTGCCAGAAAAACTTCGGCAGGCAATACAAAATAGGCGTACTCGTTTAAAAGTCCATGACGGAATAGTTGAGGCTTTAAATATACCATTAAAGCGCAAGGATAGAGCCCCTTCAGTAAAACCCATCCCTATTAGGCGAAAGTTAGTCCGCCCATTACCCCCTCCCCCTAAAAGTGGTTATAAAGATGAACCGGGAATTTCCAATGAAGATTATGAACATATTCTCTCAGTAATTCGTCATGAAGGCCGTACATTTGAAACAACACCCAAAACATATGCGGTACATGATGAAGAGGAATTACGGGACATTATTTTAGCGCATTTGAATGGTCATTACCAAGGTGATGCAACAGGTGAGACATTTCGTAGAAATGGAAAAACAGATATACGAATTGAAGACAGCGATAAGGCAGCTTTTGTTGCTGAATGTAAAATTTGGAGAGGCGCAAAAGGGCTATTAGAGACTATTGACCAATTGCTTGGATATCTTACTTGGCGTGATTGCAAGGCAGCAATCATTCTGTTTAACAAAAAAAACGCAAAATTCACTGAATTGCTCGATAAAGTTCCCGAAACTATCTGTGAACATTCAAAATTAAAGAAAAATCTTGGTGAGCAAGAAGCAGGAGAATGGAAATATATTTTATTATCCGATGAAGACGAAATGAGGGATATTCATGTTCATATATTTCTATTCAACCTTTATACAAAAAAATGAACATCGCACAACCAGACACTGCAGTTGACCGCAAGAAGCGAGGTCGATTTTCGTTACGAATCAGTCTTCACAATAGCAAAGGTTATCTGCACCGCTTTCTTGGTGGCGGCTGAGTTTAACGTTATGAGAAAAATAAAATAATATGAAAAATATTAATAAGTTAGTAAATATGGGATTTCGCTGTGTAGGTCAATGGGAACTCAAAAACGAAAATCCAATATATATTCTAAAGGAAGCTGCGAATTTGAAGGATATTCTTTATGCTTTTGTGTGTGATAAAGAGATACTATATATTGGTAAAAGCGTGCAGACTTTGAATAAACGACTATACGGCTACCGAAATCCTGGCCCTTCACAAACAACTAATCAAAAAGGGAATAAAGCTATAAAAGAATTACTATCTGTAGGTAAAAATATTGAAATTTATATTTTACCTGATGATGGTCTTTTATCTTATGGTGGATTTCATGTAAATTTGATGGCCGGACTAGAAGATAGTTTAATCGCTGGCATTAAACCAAAATGGAATAAAACTGGAAAAAACTCATAATATATAATGTTAGGCACAAAAGAATCTAAACCATAAGAGATATATAAATTATGCCACCACCACAAATGCTTCAGAGTAATCAACAACAAATCGCTGCTTTGCAACTAGGCAATCAAGCAATTCGATATGAAGTTGCAAATTGGAATAAATATTTTAGTCAGGATCCAGAATTCCAAAGCATAGCTACTGCTTACCCCTATAAAATATCCCGTAATGATTTGTACGGAATGGCCGCAACGCTTGATAAGTGTTACAAATGGAATTCTCTAAGAAAATTATTTTTTTCAATTATGGTATGGGGGTTTGGTAGAACTGGATACGGAGCATTTCGAACAAATAAAATGGTTACAGATAATAATTTTCAAAAAGTAGTTGAAGACACTTATTGTAAAATCAAATCAGGTAAGATTTTAAATGCCTATAATGATTTTAAACTGAATAAGTGTGGGTCAGCATTTTTTACAAAGTTTTTTTATTTTGCTGTGCCGAGAAGCAGGGATAAGCCGTTGCCACTAATTTTAGACGCAGTAGTTTCTCGACGTTTAGAGAATGATTGTAATCTTAATATTTCACGTTACGCTAAGGTTGCAAGAGACAAAGTGAAACAAATATCTGCTGTGTACAGCTACGCGGATGGTTATATAAATTACATTCAAGATATGGATAATTGGGCAAAAAGTCTAAAGGTCCAATCTGATCAAATTGAGTTGTTTTTATTTTCATGATTTAATTAATAAAAAGTGCCTAACAATTCGCTGAAGCCGACCATTTTGCTGCGCAAAATGGCGGCTTAGCTCAGGCGTTAAGCAAATATAATATATAAGTTGAAAGAATAAATAACCAATGGAGGATAATGAGAAATAGCTAAATGTTTGATAAAACAGAAAGATTAGTTTCAATGTATATATGAACAGGAACAAAAAAGAGCAGTCAGTATAATTGCAGGAGCAAAAGTATATAATGGGTTTTTAATATCCATTGTCGGATCTATTTTTTTAAACTAATAACAGCAGATAAAATCATTAAATTATTCAATGATAGTTTTACATCTATATTGGGTTAGATTTTAAAAATTTTATTTACGCAAGGCGGCTTTGGAGAAAATATGCCTGGGTATTTTAACATTGAATTGAATGGAATCAATGATAAATTCTGTGCCGGAACCTTTCTTTAATACATCTTTAAAAGTCATTTTTTTAGGATACCAGCGGTTTTCTACTTTAAAAACTTCGTTAATTACCAGGGTTTTTAAAAGCTTGCCGCTTTTAGCATAGCGGTGCTCTTTTAGAGGCAGGTACCGTTGAGTATCTACCCAGAGCTTACGGGAATGATAGGAGAGACCTTCTTTTTTGGCGGTTAATTCCAATATATAACAATTGCGGGCGTCTACCTTTTCTTTCCCGATTAATTTTGCTTTATAGATATTACTTAGTTTGGGGTCTTCCATAAAATCTTCGTAGGATACATCAGAGCCCATAAGAGACCGTCGTAACATATGCCCGGCGATTTTTATAATACGGTCTGTTGAGGGAGAATAAATCCACAATTCGTCCCGGAGTTTGAGCATCTTAGTGCCTTTTTCCCGGGGAGGGGAGAGGTATTGGGTAAAAGATTTGTCTAGTCCCTGTATCCATGATTGTGCCTGCAGAGTACGCGTTCCCCGTCGTCCTTTGATAATCATTGTAGAGGTAGATTTACGATTCTCTGAAGTATAGTTTTTATCTATTTTTTCCAGGATAGTTTTTCCTGATGGTTCCTGTGCATAAAGCAAACTGCAATTTATCAGTAAAAGAATAAAAATCAATTTTTTCATTATGTTTCTCCCCTGGAATACGATAATATTTTAGTTTTTCGGGCGACCAAGGGTCGCCCCTACTTTTCTTTGCCGGGATCCTATCTTTTTTCTAATTCAAACAAATTTAAACCAATAAAACCAATGCACCGTTTTTTATACTTCCAAATCCTTAAATAATTGGGCTGTTTGTCTTCGGTATATTCCGATTCCGGCGAAACATGTTCCTATTACCGAGGCAATGAGGCCCGGGAAAAATCCAATAATATAACTTCCTTTGGTCACCCGTGCCCGCATAACACTGGATATCATCATACTTGACTTTTGCATTATATTTCCAAAATCAATTCCGTGGTATTGCATATAATAAGAAATAGCCAGTCCCACCAAAGTTCCCAATAGAGAGCCTACCAATCCAATGATTATTGACTCAAAAATCATCCAGCGATACAAATTTCCTTTGGGTTCTCCCATAGCCAGGCGGACACCGATTTCACCATAACGGCGAATTCCGTTCATTAAACCTGAATTCCATAATACTAAAGACATAACAAAAATAAAGACGGCTACAATAATAAAAGAGAACGTACCGGCTAATTGTAAATATTCTTCAAAGCCGTTTTGTTGGCCTAGAGTTAGCATTATAGGAGTAAATTCATCATTTTTTCTGGAAAACTTTTCATTAAAATCCCGGGCTAATTCTTTCATTTCCGTATTAAAATAAACCATATTTTTAGTATAACCTACAATTTCACTGGCTCCGTCAATCATATCCAGAGCAAATCCGACATCAGTAATGTCGGCAATAATAGCGCCTCTATCCAGTGCGGTTATACCAAAACACAACGTTCCGGAGACAGTAAAATTATGCATAGCCATGGCCCCGTTCATAGTAGAACCAAGCAGGGTAGCCGGCTCACCTATTTTTACTCCTAATTTTTTAGCAAAGTCTGCGCTGATTAATATTTCGTTCTTTTTTTGAGGTAATTTCCCTTCTACCAAAGCATTTTTTAAATTCAAGATAGTTATTTCCGGGGAATTTTTACTGAATAAATCCACTCCTAATCCCATTACCGGTCCCTGAGTTTTGGTTTCTCCATTAATATCCGGTATATCTATTAATCCCCCAAAGCGTATGCGCGGGGTCCAGAGCATTTTGTTTTCATTATTGCGCAGCTGATTTAGTAAATTATTCACCTCTAAAAGAGCCAGGTCGTTTGGTATTTGGTCGCTTAATTCTTGATAAGCCCGGGTGGTAATTTTTACATGGCCGCTATTAAATTGTGCGGTGGAATTAACTATATCTCCCATTGCTCCTGTTAACCAGCTATAGAGGAGCACAGTTAAAAAAGCTCCTGCACTGACCATTAATACCGGAAATAAACTCCTGGAGCGGTCCCTGATTAACCCTTTTAATATAAATTTAATCATGTTATTTTTCCTTTTAGCGCCTCAGTCGGCTTTAATTTGGCAATCTTACGCGTAGGCAGAAAACTTACGATGGTTACAACCGTCATAACTATAAATATAGTACCTAAAACCAGAAATACTGAATAGGAGGGAAGTAATGTCTCTGCGAAAGCAAAACCATAGTCATCAACTGTCTCGGTAGGAAAGGATATTCCATGCTTAGCAGAATAAAGCAAAAGAGGAATACCATAGATTGCGGCAATACCAATAGCAAGAATTCCATGCATAGCTCCTTCAAGAGTAAAAAGAAAAATTACCTGCAACCGGGTCATTCCCAGAGCCATCAGGGTTCCGATTTCTTTTCTGCGTTTAAAGATAGCTAATACCTGCGTATCGAAAATAGCCAGCATAGCTAAGAAGAGCAATATGGCATACATAATACCGGCACCAACTCTTTTACTTTTTACCATGGCAGAGATATCGCTTAA
>JAGLYT010000279.1 GCA_023132075.1 bacterium | reverse complement strand
GACGACGGATGTTTGTGATGTATTAAATGATCCGGAGATTGATATAGTGGTTGAATTAATTGGGGGAGAAGAACCGGCGAGAAGAATTGTATTGGAAGCGATGAAAAGAGGTAAACATATTGTTACTGCCAATAAATCGCTTTTAGCTAAATACTGGGATGATATTTTTAGTTGTGCTGAAAAAAATAAGGTTTCTGTTTATTTTGAGGCGAGTGTTGCCGGAGGTGTTCCTTTAGTCCAATCTTTAAATGAGGGATTAGCAGCTAACAAGATTCAGTCAATTTTTGGAATTTTAAACGGAACGACTAATTATATTCTTACTAAGATGACTAAAGAGGGAGTAAATTTTAAAGAAGCCTTAAGAGAGGCTCAAAAAAAAGGTTTTGCCGAAGCTAATCCCGAATTAGATGTAGAGGGGATAGATGCAGCACAAAAAATAGCTATTCTTTCTTCAATTGCTTTTGGGGCGTGGGTAAATCCAAAAGAAATTTTTTGTGAAGGCATTACTTCTATTACTCAAGAAGATATCAAATATGCACGGGAAGAATTTGGATATATATTAAAGCTTCTGGCAATAGTTAAAAATACTGATAGGGAAGTAGAAGTAAGGGTTCATCCTACATTGGTTCCGGTTGAACATTTGTTGGCATCCGTAGACGATGAGTTTAATGCTATTTATATTACCGGTGATGCGGTGGGAGAAACCATGTTTTATGGTAAAGGAGCCGGTCAGATGGCTGCGGCCAGTGCCGTAGTGAGTGATATTATTTATCTTTCGCGAAATGTTTATAATGGTATTGCCGGTAAATTTCCTTATGTAACATATCAGCGGGATAAAAAAATACGACTGAAACAAATAGATAAAATGGAAGCAAAATACTACATAAGATTTTCCACTATTGACCGTCCGGGCGTTTTAGCCAAGATTTCCGGTGTTTTGGGTGTAAACAATGTAAGTATTGCTTCTTGTTATCAGAAGGAACGGGCAATATCTAAAGAAGTTCCTATAATTATGATTACCCATAAAGCAAAAGAAGGGAATTTACGTAAAGCACTGCAAGAGATAAACAACCTTTCTGTAGTCAGGGCAAAAAGTAAATTTATTAGGATTCTAGATTAAAATTTACTAAAAGTGAATATTAAGGAGAAAACGAATGTCTTATCAGGGCATAATAAAACGATATAAAGACTTTTTACCGGTAACGGAGAAAACCCCTATTATTTCTCTTTTGGAAGGGGATACTCCCTTAATTCCTGCTAATAATTTAAGCAAATTTTTTGGGAATAATTTGGAGATTTATTTGAAATATGAGGGATTAAATCCTACCGGTTCCTTTAAGGACAGAGGAATGACATTAGCCATTTCTAAGGCGTTGGAAGAAGGGTCGAAAGCGGTGATGTGTGCTTCAACAGGGAATACTTCTGCTTCTGCGGCGGCTTATTCTGCCCGTTCAAAAATGAAGTGTATTGTTCTGATTCCTCAGGGAGCAATTGCTCTGGGAAAACTCTCACAGGCTTTAATTCATGGAGCTCAGGTAATTGCCGTTAAAGGTAATTTCGATGATGCTTTATGTCTGGTTAAAGAAATAACCGATAAAAATCCTATTACTTTGGTTAATTCCCTCAATCCTTATCGCATTGAAGGGCAAAAAACTGCCTCTTTTGAAATAATTGAAGTATTGGGAGATGCTCCTTGTTATCAGTTTATGCCTGTGGGTAATGCGGGAAATATTACTGCGTATTGGAAAGGATATAAAGAATATAAGTCAAGAGGTAAAGCAACTAAGTTGCCTAAAATGATGGGATTTCAAGCGGCAGGTTCTGCCCCGATTGTAAAAGGTTATCCTATAGAAGCTCCGGAAACGATTGCTACTGCTATTCGTATAGGTAATCCGGCTTCCTGGAAAAAAGCAGAAGAGGCACGGGATGAGTCAGGGGGAGTGATTGATTTGGTTTCCGATGAAAAAATAGTGGAAGCTTACAAAATGTTAGCTAATTTGGAAGGTGTTTTTGTTGAGCCGGCTTCAGCGGCAAGTGTTGCCGGATTAAAGAAATATGTAGAAAAAGGTTTTTTTAAGACACAGAGTGCGGATACCAATACTCCAATAAAGATTGTTTGTATATTAACCGGGCATGGACTTAAAGATCCGGATAGGGCAATAAAGGTTGCCGCCAATCCGCCGGTAATAGAAGCGTCAATGTCTGCGGTAATGAAAGAAATGGGATTGTAAAAAAGATAAGGATGGTTAGAAAAGACGGTTGAATTTCCTGTCTCGCCAATCTGTTAAGGCGGAGTTTAGATTGGTTTTATTAGTTGCGTTGGTCAAAGTATGAAATAAAAAAGAAAATCTTTCCCCCTTTGAAAAAGGGAGTTGGGGGAATTTATGATTATTTGTGACACAGTATTTATGAGTCAGGAGTTAGGGCTGGGAAAACAAAGCCAAAACATGTTTTTCTCTAGACGCATAATT
>JAGLYT010000278.1 GCA_023132075.1 bacterium | reverse complement strand
AAATTACCAGGGATATACCTAATGTTTCGGAAGAAGCTTTAGCTAATTTAGATGGAAGGGGAATAATTAGAGTAGGGGCAGAGGTAAACCCGGGAGATATTTTAGTAGGAAAAGTAACTCCAAGAGGAGAAATTCAAACAACTCCGGAAGAGAGATTATTGAAGGTTATTTTTGGTAAAAAAGCGGAAGATGTTCAGGATGCTTCTTTGTGTGTTCCCCCGGGTGTTTCAGGGAAAGTACTGGATGTTAAAGTTTTTACCCGCAAAGAAAAAAGAGGCAAGAGGGAAGAAAATAAGATCATTAAAAAGTTAGAAGAAGACTGTAAAAAAGAAATAGCTGAATTAAGGACACAAAGAGATAAAAAAGTTGCTCGTTTAGAAGCAAATGTCAAAAAGAGAATAATACGTCAGAATGAAGCGAATCCGGAAATAGAAAAGATAAAGATTTTTACGGAAGCACAGATAGTAGAGTTGAAAAATGATAAGAAAAGAAAAATCGAGAATGTTAAAATGGGGGATGATTTAGCCATATCAGTTAATATGGTGGTTAAAGTGTTTTTGGTGACCAAGAGAAAAATTATGGTTGGTGATAAGGTAGCAGGGAGGCACGGGAATAAGGGAGTAGTAGCTAAGATATTACCCGAAGAAGATATGCCTTATTTGCCTGACGGAACATCAGTAGATGTAGTTTTAAGTCCTTTATCTGTTCCTTCCAGAATGAATGTAGGGCAAATTTTAGAACTTATGCTGGGTTGGGCAGGAAAGGTTTTAGATACTGAAATGATTACTCCTATTTTTGATGGGGCCCGGGAAGAAGATATAATTGAGCAGATAAAAAAGGCTAAACAAAAATTGAGAGAAAACGGGGTAGCCGAAAAATATTTACCTACGGATGATTGTAGGACTACTCTTTTTGACGGGCGTACAGGGGAACCTTTTTTTGAAAAAGTTGCGATAGGGTGTATGTATATACTTAAACTTGCTCATTTGGTAGAGGATAAAATACATGCTCGTTCTACAGGTCCTTATTCTTTAATTACCCGGCAACCATTGGGTGGAAAAGCACAGTTTGGAGGGCAGCGTTTTGGAGAGATGGAGGTGTGGGCGGTAGAAGGATATGGAGGGGCTTATATTTTACAGGAGTTTTTAACGGTAAAGAGTGATGATGTTCCGGGGAGAACAAAGATGTATGAATCTATCATAAAAGGTGAAGCTGCTCAGCCGCCGGGAATTCCGGAATCTTTTCGGGTATTAGTCAGAGAATTACAAAGCTTGGGATTGAATGTCGAGTTATTAAAAGAAAAGGGCATAAAACAAAAATAAGTTTCAGGGAGAAAAAGGATGTCGCGAAAAAAAGCGAAGGAACGCATTTCGGAAAATTTTTTAGACTTTGATTGTATTAGATTATCTATTGCTTCTCCGGAGAAAATAAAACAATGGTCTTATGGAGAAGTAAAGAAACCTGAAACGATAAATTATCGCACTTTTAAACCGGAACGGGACGGATTATTTTGTGAAAGGATATTCGGTCCTGTACGGGATTGGGAATGCAATTGTGGAAAATATAAATGGGTCAAACATAAGGGTGTAATTTGTGATCGATGTGGAGTGGAAGTTACGGAGTCTAAAGTAAGAAGAGAACGGATGGGACATATTGAATTGACTGCTCCGGTGAGTCATATTTGGTTTTTGAGAAAATCACCTTCACGGATAGGTGTTTTATTGAATATGAAGTTAGGAGAGGTGGAAAGGGTTATTTACTATGCCAGTTATGTAGTTGTTGATCCCGGGTCTACCCCTTTAAAGAAAAGGCAACTTTTGAGTGAGGAAGAGTTTCAAAAAAATAAAAAGGAATTTGGTAATAAATTCAAAGTAGGAATCGGGGCGAAAGTAATTAAAGAATTATTATCGGAAATTGATGTGGTTAAAATGTCTAAAGAATTAAGAAGTAAAGTCAAGAGTGATAAATCCGAGGCAGTAAAAAACCGTTTAATTAAGCAGCTAAGAGTGGTTGATGGGTTTGTTAAATCAGGAAATAAACCGGAGTGGATGATTTTAACTTCTATTCCTGTCATTCCTCCTGATTTGCGTCCTTTGGTCCCTTTGGAGGGTGGACGCTTTGCTTCTTCCGATTTAAACGATTTATATCGTAGAATTATAAATCGTAATAATCGATTGAAGCTTATTGAAAATCTAAAAGCCCCGGAAGTAATGATCTTTAATGAAAAAAGATTATTACAGGAATCCGTAGATGCTTTGTTTGAAAACGGGGCAAGAAGAAAAGTAGTAACGGGAGCGGGAGGGCGTCCTTTAAAATCTTTGTCTGATGTTCTTAAAGGAAAACAGGGACGATTTCGTCAGAATTTATTGGGTAAAAGAGTAGATTATTCGGGCAGGTCGGTAGTTGTGATCGGTCCGAATTTAAAAATAGGACAGTGTGGTTTGCCTAAAGAAATGGCTTTGGAACTTTTTAAGCC
>JAGLYT010000277.1 GCA_023132075.1 bacterium | reverse complement strand
TACCGGAATAAGAAAAAAAGTGAAAAATATCGAAGCTAACATACCTCCGATGATAACTGCCCCAATAGATGCTTTTCCCTCAAACTGGTCAAATATTTGCGGCAGAGCACCGAATACAATAGCAAGTGAGGTCATTAATATCGCTCTGAATTTTACAGATGCCCCAAGCCATAGTGCCTCTCTTACTTCTTTGCCTTCATTAATTCTGCCCAGCGTATAATCCAACATAAGTATTGCATTGTTAACAACAAGCCCGACGACCATAACCATCGCCATCATAGAGCCTATATTAATAGAAAACTCTAAAAAGAAGAGAATATAAAACACACCCACAAAGGCTGTTAATACAGAGGTAAGTATTACAAAAGGATAGCGGAATGAATTCATAATAGCTACAAGCAGCATATATGTAAATATAACTGCAAGAAGAAATGCTTTTGATATTTCTCTGGCAGATTCTTCCTTTAAACCCAAAAGATCTTTTAACACTATGGTAGCCTGGGCAAGAGAAGACCTTGCCCGCATCACCTGTGGTATCCTGCCGGCAACATCTGCTTCCATCTTTACATTATTAACCATAGATATTCTTCCGCTTTTAAACCTTGTCTTGAGCGCAACTTTATTCGTTAACGCATTTTCATACGAACGCTCTGCTATCTTTGTTGTTTTTTGCGCCAAAAGCATTGTGTAATATGCCATTTTTACACCATATCCAAGTTCGTTCTCGGCAGCTTCTATTGATAATCTTTCCAAACCTATAACTCTTTTGGCAATTTTTATTGCATTAAATACCTTTCCAAAAGACCACAAAACCTGAGAGACTGTTATGCTTGCCCTGGAATCCCATTCCTGTTTGAGAGGCATCTCTATCTCTTCCTCGTCAAAAGTGGCTTTCAAAACAGGCGACTCAATATACCTATCAAGGCCAATTTCACTTCCAATTTGTGGAAATACAGAAGCACGGACTTCTTTGTAAGTATTGTTCATCTTATCCAGCTTCTGTTGGCCAATTTTAAGTTCCTCACTGTTATCTACAGCTAAAGTTACGGCATCTTTAATAGTAAGAGCCTTGCTTTTAATATCTCCTGCATAAACAATGAGGGTTAACGTATACAATAAAATGATACAGATTACTAATTTTTTCATAATTTATATTTTCCCTGTAAACGAAAGCTTTAACACTTTTATTCCCATCGCTGAAATATATGCGGGACTTTTTTTGCCGCGCTTTACTAAAATCCTCTTAAGCATTCCTTCCATTACTATCATACATAACTCTGCATGTTTTTCATCGCTAAAATTTTTATTTACAATACTGTTTCTTTTATCCTTTTTAAATAAGGTTTTAATTTTTTTCTTTTTGATTTGCGCAGCTGAAGTGTTTTTGTTCTTGCCTTAGAATTAATACCGAATAATAATTCTGAACCGGTCGTTATTTTCAATGCGTCTTTATTGCTATTGAAACATACAACAATTTGTTTAATCACCCCTTCAAGTGTAGCTCAGATATCCTTTTCTGTAAAGAAAAAATTTTCATTTATTATTTCATCTATTCTATTTGCTAAAGTTAATAAAAGCTCGATATATAAATTTTCTTTATTCTTAAAATAAAGATACAGTGTGCCCTATGCTGTGCCGGCTTTTTTAGCTATTTTTTTTATGCCGGCTGAATAAAAACCTTTGTTAGCGATTACCTTTCTTACACTTCTTAATATTTTTTCCCGGGCAACAATCATTAACCTTCCCCTATAATAAATGAATGAGAGTTCGTTCATATTATTTTATATTATACTGCTTGCCAAATATATTTTCCCAAAAGCAAATAAATACAAAAACCATAGTGAAAACATTGGGGACATTGGGGAGGTTGCACACTAACCTGACTAATTGTAAAAAAGAAGGGAATGGGGGCAGTCATTGACTGTAGATAAGGTGACTGTTCTTGTCTTATTCTTTGATTTTGAAGCAGATATATTACTATGTGTTGATAACATATTTTTAAATTTGACTTTTTATGAATAATTCAAGTAGAATAAAAACAACATTTCGAAATTAGCTTGCAAAATTATTTTTTTCCGCAAAAGAGTGAGAAGATAAATATAATTTTTAATAGATTTAAATCTTTTTGATAATAGGAAATTAAATAAATAGGACCGTTCCCGATTTTTTTCTTTCAGCTGGGTAAATTTTAAAGGAGGAGCATAAAGATGAAGGATAAGGTAGTTATAGCTATTGATTTGGGGACCACCGGTAATCGGGTTATAGCTTTTTCCCGGGAAGGTAAGATACTATCCAAATCTTATTATGAGTTTCCCCAGATATTTCCTCAGTCCGGATGGGTAGAACATAATCCTTTTGATATTTTAAATACCACTCTTCATGCCCTGCGGGATGTTGTCAAAGTAATCGGCGTAAACAATGTCACCTCTATCGGTATTACCAATCAAAGAGAGACTACGATATTATGGGATAAATTTACCGG
>JAGLYT010000276.1 GCA_023132075.1 bacterium | reverse complement strand
AGGGTAAAATTATGCGTCTAGAGAAAAACATATTTTGCCTTTATTTTCCTCGTTCTGACTCGACCCCTAAGTACCGTATTACAAGTAGTCGTAGACACACTTCGTTCTCGTCACACATTGTCATAAACTACATTTAACCATTGCTGTCTTTTAGTTAAATCCCCCTAACCCCCTTTTTCAAAGGGGGAAAAATTGTCCTTTTCTTTTACTTTGTGCCTTGATGCCTTTGTGCCTGTTTTTTGCCTCTCGTCTTTCGTCTTTATCTATGGACTATTTTTTGTTTTTATAAACTATTTTGTGCTCACATAAATCTTGCAATAAACTTCTTTGGCTACATCTCCCGAAAAAACCTTAACCCGGGCAATAAACATATATTTTTTTTTGCGGTATTTTCTTTTTTTGGGAAAACAAAGAAACATTTTTATTTTTTTAGTGCTTTTCTTTCCGATAGCTGCTTGCTTTTCACTAAAAGTCAAAAACGAAGGGTCAGGACAATCTTCATATCCTTTGGTAAGTTTAATTTGAGAATTCTTTACACTGATACTCTCAAAATTATAAAGGCTTCCTATTTCTCCTAAATTTTTAACCTCCAAAACTTCACCAAATACTTTTTCTAAATCAATCTTTTTACCGACTTTTACTTTTTCAATGTGTAAGTCTTCAGGTGTCACTTCAAAATTTAAATTTACCGACTCTCTGATTTTTCCTTTTTTATGAAAAGTAGTAAATAAAACTTTACTTTCTATTCCCACATTAACTGCTTCATTAGTACTATACGCCCAGATATTAAATTGATATTTTTTCCCCAGATATTCATCCCTGTCAGGAATAGAAATAACGATGTCTATTGCCTGTTTCTTCCCCGGGCCAATAATAGAATGAACAGGAACAAGTTTTATCCAGGAGACATTTGGTATTGATTGGTAACCTTCTTTTAATTTTTTTTTAGCGGGAGATAAAACTTCCGCTTTAAGATTTATTGCCCGTTCCCCGGCATTGGTAATTACTAAAGACAAATTAGCTAACTGCGAGGTATGGTGGGTTTGTCCTACCCTTAAATTTTGGATAGTTACCTCCTGGAAAGAACCGGTAATTCCTACCGCATAAGCAGGACAAATAAAATAAATTCCGGCAAACAAAAACAAACAAACAATAATAGCCAACCTTTTTTTTATCATTTATTCCTTCCCGGCAGCAAGTATATCTATAAAATTATGATATATAATTTAGAAATGAACGCCTAAAGAAACACGATGAGTTCCGCTGCTTTCCTCTATCTCCAGCGGCAAAATAAAGGCATAATCAAATTGGACACCAAAAACCTCACCCATTAAATGATTTAAGCCCATACCCATGGTAATTTCCTGCAAATTATATCCCATTCGAAAAGCGAAAACAGGTGAAAAACGGGTTTCTAACCCTAAATGATAATTCATATCTTCGTCACGATAAGTAAAATCAAAAGCAGGGGTAAATCCTTCTATGTTTAAAAAATTAAATAATCTATAACCGCTGCTCTGGTAAGCAATTCCGGCTTTTATTTCCATGGGAACCTTATCTTCTAATTTATAATTACTCTTATCCAATCCCACATCCGGCTGGTTAATATTCTTCAGGGACAAACCAATAGATAGCGGTGAATCTTTTTGGGGTTTAATCAATGCCCCAAAATCAACAGCAAAAGCCCCCGCAGAATTCCCGTCTTTAAATACCGGGTCATCCACTGTTCGTTCATCCAGGGTATATCCATGATTTAAATATTTTAAATTTAGCCCCAAAAATACAATCGGCACCAAACTCGGTGCAAAATCATTAATCTTCCTGCCATAGGAAAGACTGAAAGTATCTTCTTTATATAAATCGGTAGAATTAAAATTTGCCCAGGATAAACCAAAAGTCCCTATTCTTTTTGTCGGACAAATGAAAGAAAAATAATTTAACCCTAAAGTAGTAGTATCTTCTCCGGCGTATAACTTCAAACCGGTAAATAATCGGGCATACATAAAATTGGCTTCGTATCGCTTTACCTGAGCTATTCCCGCCGGATTCCATAAAGGGGCATTAGCATCATCGGCTATTGCCACAAAAGCACCACCCATTCCGGCCGGCCGTGTTCCCCATCCACTATCCTTAAACGCCGCCTCACTCAAAGCAATACAAAATAAACAATAAACACCTGAAAAAACAAACAACCCAATCTTACTAAATTTTCTTTTATTCATTTTAATCAACACTTCCCCTTCACTACAAATTCTAATTTTAAATTTGCCATTTGCAATCTTTTGTCTTTTCCTCTACCTGCCCTCTATTTTTATTGGGCAAGTCATTCCTGCGAACAGATTATGTCATTCCTGCGGAAGCAGGAATCTATTTTTTTGTCTTTTGTCTGTCAACTGTCATCTGTGAACTGTTATTTCCGTCTTTGTGCCTTTTTCTTGCCATTTGCCATTCACAATCTTTTGTCTTTGTTTTGAATTTTGTATTTCGTATTTTGAATTTG
>JAGLYT010000275.1 GCA_023132075.1 bacterium | reverse complement strand
AAATCATCCTTGTTTTAACGATAAAGCGAAGCATATTTTTGGAAGAGTTCACCTTCCGGTAGCACCGGACTGCAATATCCAGTGTAATTTCTGTAACAGGAAATATGATTGTGTTAATGAAAGTCGCCCGGGAGTTACCAGTGCTCTACTCTCTCCGTATCAAGCTCTTCATTATCTTAAATATGTGATTGAGAAAAATCCTGCTATTTCAGTGGTAGGCATTGCCGGTCCGGGGGATCCTTTTGCTAATGCAGAAGAAACAATGAAAACCCTGGAACTGGTCAGGGAAAAATATCCGGAGATAATTCTGTGTTTGTCTACAAACGGACTTAATATTAATCCTTATATAGAAAGAATTGCAGAACTTAATGTAAGCCATGTGACGATTACTGTAAATGCTGTTGATTTTGAGGTTGGGGTTAAGATATATTCATGGATTCGATATCAGAAAAAAATATATAACCCGGATAAAGGATTTGAGATATTATTAGATAATCAACTTAGGGCAATTAGCTCTCTCAAAGAAAGAGGGATTGCGGTAAAGGTTAATTCGGTAATAATCCCCGGCATTAACGAGCACCATCTTGAAAATATAGCTAAAAGAACATCTAAACTGGGTGCGGATATTATGAATTGTATTCCATATTATACAACCAAAGGAACTGTTTTTGAAAATATTAAAGAACCCCTTCCGGAGTCTGTTCTGGAAATCAGAGAAAAAGCAAGTAAGTATATTTCTCAAATGCGTCATTGTGTAAGATGTAGGGCAGATGCGGTGGGTTTATTAGGGAAAGATAATAGAGAATGCTATAAAATTTTAAAGAAATATAGTCAGAAAGTTCTTATTGAAGCATAGGGATTGATCAACAAAAACAAAATAGGCAAATTATTTTAATATAAATAAGGAGTGTAATAATGAACAAACCTAAATACCATTTTTTTGTCTGTAATTCGTTTAGACTTACGGGTGAACCCCAGGGAATATGTAACAAGAAGGGAGCCCCGGGTCTTCTGCAATACCTGGAGGAAGAAATCATTGATCGGGGAATAGATGCAATGGTTTCCAGCACAGGATGCCTGAAGCAGTGCGAGAAAGGGCCTGTGATGATAATTTATCCTGATAATTACTGGTACGGAGAAGTAACGGAAGAGATTATTGATGAAATTCTTGATGCTCTTGAGGAAGGAAGAATTGCAGAAAATCACTTGATTACATGAATCAGATAAATTTCTGCTGGTAGTATAGTTAATAGTAATAACGCATGAAAAGGAAAGCTAATATCAAAAATAAAATGAGAAAAACTCAGAAAAGTGTTATAAATAAAAAAGAATTTTTTTATAATATGTGTGGGGAATGATGATAATTATGGATATTCGGTAGCCGCAGGCTTTAGCCTGCGTAGAGAGAAGAGACACAGATTATTCTTAAATTGTTATAATTGCTCATTGAGAAGAGTATGCGTTTAAAGATTCCTTGGATTTTGATTTAGAAGAAATTATTATATAAAAACGTCCGCCTTAGGTGGACGACTACCAAAAAATAAAATATTTTTGACATTACTAAAAGGAAAGAAGGTGGTTTGTAAAATGATAACACTTAAAAAAGAAATGAATAGAATTATCAGGGATTATAAAATAAAAGATGGCCTGGTGAAAATAAAAACAAAAGTATTATCACCTGAGGAAGCCATAGGAAATCCCGAGCATAATGATTATCCTATTCAAAAGGGGCGGGAGAGGTTAATGCAGGCTAATTTTAATGGTGCTCACGGCGTGGCTTTTACCGATATGTTTGGTAGTTATGAAGCTTCTCTTTATGAAATAATAAATATGGAGCTAAAAAATAATTTCAAACGGGCAATCTTTATCTCAACTATTAATGCGGTTTTGTGTTCTCTTAATTTGATTGAGAAAACCGACCATTGCAAAAATGAAGGGTTGGTTAATTGTCAAAAAAGAATAGTTGACTTTATAAGGAAAGAATTTAGCAAACCCAAAATATTCCAGGCAGGTTTACAACCTCGTTTTGTCGAGGCGTTGAGTAAAGAGTTTGAAGTTCGTATAACTGATATGGATGAAGATAACATTGGTAAAAAAGTTAATGGGGTGATTGTTGAATCTCCTGAGAAAGCAGAAGAAAATATAAAATGGTGCAATTTAATATTTGTCACAGGGTCGACCTTTGTTAATGAAACCTATAAGCAATTTATAGTAAAAGATAAACCGACTGTTTTTTATGGTGTAACCTGTGCCGGTGCGGTGTATCTTTTAAATTTAAAAAGATATTGTCCGGAAGGTTTGTAGTAAAATCCCCCCAGCCCCCTTTTTTAAAGGGGGAGATATTATTCTTTTTCAAAGGGGGAAGACAAGTATTTTTAACAAAAACTTTGTAATTATTACAGATATAAATGAATTAACTGAATATTTTTTACATTACTTTAATTTTATAGGAATAAAAGAATGAAAAAATTCATTTTGTTAGTAATTTCAGGTATTATGCTTTTTGGA
>JAGLYT010000274.1 GCA_023132075.1 bacterium | reverse complement strand
CGATATTTTCTGTTTTTCTACCTCAGGCAATTATCCCGGAATTCTTGAATATGCCCACAAAACTTATTCAATTGCTGTCAAAAGAATCTTTTCAAGGTGAATCAATGTGGTACCGTAAAAAAGAAATTTTACTTGTTTTACCGATATGGTGTAATTCCTTTTCCTCATTTATTTTAGGTGATGGGTTCGGAAGAGTTATAAATGTTCCTTATTTAACAAAAGCTGGATATATAGCAAGTTCTCTTCATGGGGTACTTCCGCAAATTATATGGAAATGGGGATTTTTAGGTGTTATTTCAGTTTTCTGGATACTTTATTCTTTTTTTTATAACGGTATAAAAATTTATAAAAATTGTCGTTCACCCTATTTTAAAAGTCTTCTTTTTGGTGTTTTAACCAGTATTTTTTCTTTAGTTATTATGTCATTTACTCAGAATAGGTTTTCGTCATATAAACACACGTTAGTTATTGCAATTTTATTTGCTCTGTTACCTATAACAGATAAAATTTTATTTAAAAATTCCAACAATAACTTCGGCTTAAATTAAAAGGGTTTTTTAACATTGTGTAATTAATTATGATAAAAAATAATTTGAAAATTATGATTTTTACTTATGAATATTATCCTAAAATAGGAGGAGTTGGAACATATACTTATAATATTGCAAAAACAGCAGCAAAATTGGGATTTAACGTTACTTTATTAGCTCCTTCATTTAATTTTCCGAATGTATCGTCGTTTGATGAAAGTCAATCTTTTAAAACCATACGTTATAAAGGCAGTAGAAAAGTTTCGAAAATTAATTTGATTTATTTGATATACAATGCTTATTTTTATTTAAGAACAAATTATAAACAGTATGATATTATTCACTGTACCGATTGGCCGACACAAATTGCTTTAAATGTTGTTTCGAAATTAATTCCATTGGAATTCAGCATTACAAATTATGGTTCGGAAATATTAGCCTATCGCAGTAATAAATTATTAAAGTTTCTTTCATCCGGTTTATTTAATAGGGCAAAGGCAATAATAACTATTAGTAAATTTACAAAGCATTTGATTGAACAACATCATATAGATGCTGTTAATTTTGAAAAAATTAATGTTATTCCTTGTGGTGTTGACCATAATATGTTGTATGAACCGATAAAATCTGTAAATCGTTTTAAAGAAAGATTGGGTATCGCTGCCGATTGTTTTGTGTTTTTAACGTTATCAAGGATTGATATCAGAAAAGGCCATGAATTAGTATTAAAATGTTTAATAAATATGCCGAAAGAAATTCTAGAAAAGATAAAATATGTCATTGCAGGCGAAGGGTTTTACATAAAAAAATTAAAAAAAATTGTGCAAGATTATAATTTAAACAAGTATGTGATTTTCACCGGATATATAGAGGAATCAGATAAAGTTTCAATTTATGACTTATGCGATGTCTATATTATGCCTAGTAGGCAGGTTGGGGTTGGGGTTGAGGGGTTTGGTATATCGTTTCTTGAGGCAGCGGCCAGAGGTAAGCCTTCTATTGCTTTTAATCACGGCGGTGTTCCTGAAGTAATAGTTAATTTTAAAACGGGATTATTAGTCGAACCGGATGATTTGAATGGTTTAGAAAATGCTATGATATCTATATACCGTAACGAAAAATTGCGTAAAGATCTTGGTATAGCGGCAAAAGAAAGAGTAAAAAAAGAATTTACATGGGAAAAAATAACTCAAAAAACTTTTAATTTTTTATTAAATTTTTTAGAAGATGGATTTAATTAATATTAAAAAAAAGAATTTGCAGAAAGTAAAATTTCAGATATTAATTTTTGGATACAAAAAGCATCTTTAATTTAAGTGTGTTTTTGGAGTCATAAAAATAAAATGAAAATATTAAAGAAGAGAAGAAAAGTTGTTTTGATAACTAATATGATGTCTCCTTACCGGATACCTCTTTTCAATAAAATTGCGGAAAGAAATGAATTTGATTTTAAAGTCTATTTTATGAAAGAACGGGAATTTAATCGCAAATGGGATGTATATTATAATGACATAAAATTTAATTTTAGTAAACTAAGCGGTTTCCATATACCTGTCAAAAAAAAAGAATGGGAAATACATTCTAATATAGGTGTTTTTTTGCGTTTGAGTTTAGAGAATCCGGATGTTATTATACTTGGCGGATATGATTCTCTAACTTGTTGGATCGCCCTATTTTATGCAAAATTATTTAAAAAATGTACAATATTGTGGTCGGGAAGTGTGGTTTTTAATAAAAATCATTGCAAAAATCATGTAGGAATTAGATATAGATTGAAGAAGTTTTATATTAGATATTGTGATGCATTTATTGCTTATGGAACCAAAGCTCAAGAGAATTTGCAATTTTTGGGAGCAGAGAAAAACAGAATATTTAGAGGGTGTAATGTCGGTGATATTGATTTTTATAGGAATTGGTCTTGTGTTTTAAGAGACAAGGAAGATTTTATTTTAACGAGGGAAAAATATCCGCAAATAATATTTGTTTGTGTAAGTCGATTAATAGAGCAAAAGGGTATATTG
>JAGLYT010000273.1 GCA_023132075.1 bacterium | reverse complement strand
GCGAGTTTTCCATTTTTAGCTTGTTTTTGCGTGTCCATAGGGTGAAATTATGCCGTAAGCGAGAGAAACATGTTTTGACTTTATTTTCCTCGTTCCCGCCTCACAGACTGGCGGACAGGCAAACTCCCAACTGCTAAATTCAAAATCCCAAATTCAAAACAAGGACAAAAACAGGTAAATATAGTCCACGGTCCATAGTCGATAGTTTATAGATAACAGAAAATTATAAGTTATGAGGGAAAGAACAGCAAATGATGAAGGGCAAAACTATTGGAGATTTTCTTGTTTTATCTTTCTTTATGTAGTATAATAAAAATCGCAAATGACAAAAGAAAAGGCATCCGCCTTACAGATTGGCGGACTGTCGCTTTGCTTCAGCAGTCGATAGTTTATAGTCAATAGTCCATGGATAACAGACAAAAGAAAAAGGTACAGAGCACATGAGAGATGACAGATGAAAGACGGTTGAATTGGTTTGAAAAAATAAAAGATAAAAGAAATTAGTTTTAAAAAAATTTGAAGTTTGCCTGCCTGTCCACCAATCAGTAAGGTTGATTCGTCAGTTTGTATACGGGAAGTTGGAATTTGAAAAAAATATAAATTATTTCGGGGGAGTGCAAGGTGTTGGATTTAAAATTTATTAGAGAAAACAGGCAGGAAGTGGAACAGGGCCTAAAAAGCAGGAGAGAATCTATTTCCCTGGAAGAACTTTTATCCTGGGATAAAACCAGGCGGGAATTTGTAACCGAAGTAGAAAAACTAAAACATCAACGGAAGGAAGTGTCGGGTCAGGTAGCAGTATTAAAAAGAAAAGGGGAAGATATAACGGTAATAGCACAGGAAACAAAAGAAATAGGAACAAAGATTAAAGAGTTAGATCAAAAAGTTAGAGAAGTTGAGGAAAAGATAGAAGGGCTTCTTTTCCTCATTCCTAATCTTCCGGATAATTCCGTGCCGATAGGAAATAATTTGCAGGATAACAAAATAATTAAAGAATGGGGAACGAAAAGGACTTTTGACTTTGAGGCAAGAGAACATTGGGAAATAGGTACCAGTTTAAATATTCTTGATTTTAATGCGGCTGCTAAATTAGCAGGGAGCAGGTTTTCTCTTCTGAAAGGGAAGGGGGCTTTGCTGGAACGGGCATTGATTGATTTTATGCTTACGTTGCATATTAAAGAAGGCTATGAAGAAGTAATTCCCCCTTTTATGGTTTCCTCGGAAACGATGAGGGGAACAGGGCAATTACCAAAATTTGAAGAAGAGTTATACAAGTGTAAGGATGATGATTTATATCTTATTCCTACGGCAGAAGTTCCCCTCACCAATATTTACCGGGATCAGATTATCTCAGAAGAAGAGTTCCCTTTAAATTTTGTTGCGTATACACCTTGTTTTCGTAGGGAGGCAGGGTCTTACGGTAAAGATACCAAAGGATTAATTAGAAATCATCAATTTAACAAAGTAGAATTGGTGAAATTTGTAAAACCGAAAAATTCAAAAGAGGAATTGGAAAAATTATTGGCAGATGTAGAAAAAGTTTTGCAGTTACTGGAAATACCTTATCGGGTAGTAATTCTTTGCAGCGGTGATTTAGGGTTTAGTTCAGCAAAAACTTACGATATTGAAGTTTGGATGCCGGGGGAAAAAAGGTGGAGGGAGATTTCTTCCTGTTCTAATTTTACTGATTTTCAAGCTCGGCGGATGAATATCAAGTACCGGGAATCACAGGATAAAAAACTTAAGTTGGTACATACCCTAAATGGTTCAGGGTTAGCGATAGGAAGAACCTTTGCCGCGATTCTGGAAAATTATCAACAAAAAGATGGGAGTATAAAAATTCCCAAAGTTTTGGAATCTCGCTGCGGAGAAATAATTATTTAAAAAGGAGGTATCTGTATAATGGGAGAAACAAGCATAAAAGATGATTGGAAAATCAATACTGCAGTCAAAGCAGAGTTAGTTAAACGGTGGATAGATCCTGCTAAACTTAGAATTAGCACGGTTAAAGGACGGGTTAGTTTAGTTGGAAAATTAACGTTTACCGGTAAAGGGCAGGACGATGCTAATGTTCTGGTGGTGGTGAAGGGAATTCTTAAAAATTTGGAGTTAGCACTAATGAATATTCATAAAGTTAAATCTGTGCAATTTAGAATAGAGGGATGGAAAAAAACAGGAGGACGGTGGGATCAAAGTAAGGCAGCAAAATAATAGTGTTAACGGAGAGATGGCCGAGTGGTTGAAGGCGCTGGTCTTGAAAACCAGTGTGGTCGAAAGGCTACCGGGGGTTCAAATCCCTCTCTCTCCGCCAAAAACTGAGCAAAGCGAAGTTTATGGCCCCTACTAGTCAGCGAAGCTGACGATCTACTTTCAACTCTCTAATCACTATAATGTTGCTCAGTTTATGGCGGAGAAGTAATTAGATTGCTTCGCTAGTAGAAAGTTGATCGCAATCTTCGGTTGCTAGTAGTAAAAGGATAATAATATATGTTTTTATTTGAAAAATTAGATGTTTATCAAAAGTCATTAACTTTATCATCTGAAGTTTATG
>JAGLYT010000272.1 GCA_023132075.1 bacterium | reverse complement strand
GATAAAAGATAAAAGATAAAAGACAGGCACAAAGTAAAAGACGGTTAAAAGACAACAGATGACAGAAAGACAACAGACGACAGACAGTTATGAGATAAAAAGGAAAATAAAGGCAAAATATGTTTCTCTCGCTTACGGCATAATTTTACCCTTTTGGTACGCAAAAAAAAATAGTCCACAGTCCATAGTCCATAGACAACGGAATAAAGACAACAGATATATGAGTTTGAAGTTTAAATATATCGTTCGAAATACATTTTACCTTCATTTTTTTTATTTTGAATTTTACCTGCTTATCTGCCAGTTTTTAAGGCAGGTCCGCCAGTCTGTAAGATGGATAATGCGGGGTTTAAATTTGTTGAATTGAATAAAAGATTGCAAATAGCGAGTGGCTGATGGTTAATAGTTAGTTGATATTTATAAACTAAAAAGATAAAAAGACAAATCTTGTTGTTTCCCCCCCTTTTTTATTTCCATTTTTACATATATTGAAAGTTTGGGTTATTATATTTTTAAATAATCGATTTATTATTTTTTTAAATTTATGTTGACGATTTACTTTTTGCGTGTTATCTTTATATTAGATATACCATTTTTAAAAATAGGGTATGAATTTGTTAAATATCCCTGATAATAATTTTTTTGCAATAAAAGGATTGCGATAAAATGAAGAAAATATTTAGAATCAATTTATTTGCGTTTTCGACATTATTTTTTTTCATTGTTTTTTCTTTACCGGCCATTGCTGAGCTACAATATTTATTAGTTGATGATGGATTTAGTGCCCAAGAAAAGAAAACTTTGTCTGAGCTTGGTTGGGATAGTAAGCTTAGGGATAAATTTTATGATCAAGACGTTGATGTTGAAAAAGGGATAGCAATGGGTGATTTTAAATGGATGGGTATTTATTTTGATAAGTTTGTTCAGCCTGGTTATGGTCTTGATTCGGTTACAATTAAGTTCAGATGTGGCTACCCACAGGGACTTGGCGAAAAGAGTGCATTTTATGTGAATTGTAGTAGCAGTAGAACGACTGGATGGTCTGATGATATATTGGGGAACGAGCAGGACAAAGGTAAAGGTGTTGAGTATATTCTTCAAGGTCCCTGGTGGTATGAGAAAGAGTACGATGTATCTCATTTGATTACTACCCCTGTTCAGCTTAATAATATGGAGATACTTTTTAGAAACGATGATTCGGCACACACTAATCTTTATATAGACTATGTTGAAGTTGAGGTATTTTACAGTGAAAGGTTTGTTATCATTGACGCCCAAACTATAGATGATGATGGAAATGGCCAGATTGATGCTTACCACATCATTTTTTCTAATCCGGTTGACGATACTTCGTTAAATGCGCAGGCTAATGGATTTGACATAATCGGCTATGAGAATGAAGTATTTGTTAGTACCGGTTTACCCGGTTATCCGGATACGGCAGATGATGCAGATATCTTTATCAGTTTCGATGAGAGTGGTTCTGCTGATACGGGAAATATGCCACAGTTAACCTATTCTTGTCCTCCCGGTACATTAGAAAGCATTTTTGGCGAGTTTTTGGCTAATGTTGCAAGAGAAGATGTTATTGAAAAGGATATGGCTCCACCCGCTATTATTTCTGCCCAGGCCAGTGATGATTCAGGTGGCGGGGTAGGAATTCAGGGGGGAGATACGGTACAGTTGATTTTTTCTGAAAACACGAATGCTCCCCTGATAGATGCAGCTAATATTGATACTGTTTTTGCTTTGAATAATGGCCATACATGGAAAGATGGGCAGGGAAATATAGGTTCGGCTCAATGGGTTAACTCATCTGTTCTATTAATTACCCTTTCAATAATCGGGGGTGTTCCTACTATCGCTTCCGGAGATACTATTACCGCAGATGGGAATAGTATTTGGGATAGCAATGGTAATCGCTGTAATAATAATATAGTGCTGGGTGGGGATTTTGGGAATGATACTTCTCCTCCTTATATATGTTCCCGGGAAACGCAGGATTTAAATTATGACGGTTACATTGATGCTATTCATATTGTTTTTAGCGAAGAAATAGATACTATGACGGTAGTAGCTACTGATTTTGATGTGATTGGTGTAGGAGGGGAGACTTATTTTAAAGGTGATTTGCCTCATGATGATATCTACATTACTTTTAATGATAATTTATTAGAAACAGATGCTACTCCCTATTTAACCTATTTTTCTACAGGGTCTTTGACGGACCTTAATAGTAATCCTCTGGGAGGTTCATCAAATATTGTGTGTTCCGATAAAGCTCCTCCGGCACTTTTAAGTTCTATCGCCAGTGATGGAGTAGTCCTTATACCCGGGGTGGATGATGATGATACGGTAATTATTTGTTTTAGTGAAGGAACCAACCGTCCGACAATTGACGAAGTGAATATTAATAAAGTTTTTGTTTTGAATGATTCACATACATGGGAAGATGCAACCGGTAATTGGAATGCCGATGGAGATGAATTAACTATTTCTTTTGGTTTGCAGGCAAGTAGTGCTACTGTTTGTGTAGGGGATACTATTACTGTATCCGG
>JAGLYT010000271.1 GCA_023132075.1 bacterium | reverse complement strand
TATAAAAAACTAAAAAAGAAAAAAAATACCCTGGAAGCCACCATAAAACAATTGACCACAGGCGAGAAAACAAAAGAATAAAAAGGAAAATTAGATATGGATAAAGAAACCTTATTTTGGATTTTTAGTACTATAGCTCAGGTATACGGAGCGTTAATTGCAATTTTGGGTGTATTTACAGTTTATGCACTTGAATGGTTACAACAGTCTATTGAGTGGAGTAGAAGAGATATGGTGCAACAAATAAAATCAATAAAACCCGAATGTAAATCAAAATATATTTATCTTTCTCTTGATGGGCAACTTGATTATGTTAAAAAAACCTTACAGGATACATATTCTCGTAAAAATAACTTTGATGAACTTATTCGAATTACTGGACTTATTTATGATAGACGGGTACAAAGAGAAGTTTTTTCAAAAGATTTCGTAACATTAATTTCTTTATTCATAAGTGTCCTAATTTTTTCTATATTAGGTTTGTTTTTCGTTAAAAACGGGGCTGTAACAAATACACTTCTTTTGATAATTTGTCCTTTTGGGATTTTGTCCTTGTTCTTTATTATTGCGTGGATTAAAGACTTACTTGATAGAAATACGACGGAGAAAAAAAAGAAGCAAGAAGGAAAAATAAAAAAAGCAATTCTTTATTTTTTAAGATATGTTATAAGGTATAAAGAAAAAAGTTGGAATGAGGAGAGGAAAGAAGAATTTGATAAGGCAGTAAAAAAATTTAGAGAAAAAATAAAGCAACAAGAAAAAAATAAAATTAATACCCCCCCACCCCCAAACACTCCGTTCCATCTTATTTAATGTTTGTTCGTTCACCAAATGATTTTTCGTTGACACTCAAAAACATTTTTTTCTTGCTTACGCAAGAAATTCGTTCACCAGTTACTTTGCTCCGTTCTCACTCCGCAAACAAACTGCAAACAATAAACAACTCCACTCCGGTTTTTCCCACCCCACAAACAAACTTTTCCATTGACTTTCTACTTGAATACTTTTTTAAAATATGATATTTTAAAGTAAATATGCTAACTAAAAAGGAAAAATCAAATGAAAAACCCTAAAACAATATTAATTTTAATTAGCATTAGTCTTTTATGCAGTTGTGCAACACCCGAAAAAAAAAGTCCTACTATTAATAATTTGACGAAGAAAGAAGCTCATCCAGCCATTAAAATCCCCCCGGTAAAAAAGCCAAAAGTTAAAACAATAGAAAAAAAAGTTATTGCAGTAATGAAATTTGAAAATCTCAGCAAAAACCCTAAATTTGATTGGCTATGCGAGGGAATAGCGTCTACTTTAGTTAGTAAATTGGGAAATGTTAAAAAAGTTCGTTTGGTGGAAAGAAGTCAGGTGCGTAAATCTTTACAGGAAATAAACTTTAATATGTCCGGAGTGGTGGATGAAAAAACCGCAGTTAGTGCCGGAAAAATTTTAGGTGCAAAAATTATGGTTATAGGAGAATTTCAAAAATCTGCTGACCAAATGAGAATAACTACACGATTTGTAGATGTGGTTACGGGAAAGATAATTAACACTGCTCAAGCTACGGGCAGTTATACTGATATATTTAGTTTGCAGGATGAGATAGCATTTAATCTGCTTAAAACATTGGGTGTAAAAGTTAAAGTAGCGGAACAAAAAAAGATACAAAAAAAACCAACAGAATCATTAACTGCTTATGAATGGGTGGAAAAAGCAATAAATCTTTACGAAAAAAAATACGAAGGAAAAGAAAATAACATTAGCAAAGAAGACCAAAATATTATGATTAAATATTTTAAAAAGGCGATTAGGAGTGATCCTGATTATGCAGATGCGCATTATAATCTTGGGTCGGTTTATATTGTAAAAGGTTTGTATGACAAGGCGATAGAGGAATTTAAGGAAACGATAAGGATTAAACCTGATGATACAGATGTACATAATAGTCTTGGGGTGGTTTATGTGGAAAAAGGTTTGTGGGATGAAGCGATGGAGGAGTTTAAAGAAGCGATAAAGATTAACCCGGATTATGCGGAGGCACATTATATGCTTGGGTCGGTTTATATTGTAAAAGGTTTGTGGGATGAAGCGATAGAGGAGTGTAAAGAGACGCTCAGAATAAATCCTGATCTTGCAGAGGCACATTATGGTCTTGCGTGGGCTTATGGTGAAAAAGGCTTAGATGATAAAGCGATGGAGGAGTTTAAAGAAGCGATAAAGATTAACCCGGATTTTGCTGAAGCACATTATAATCTTGGGGTGGTTTATGGGAAAAAAGGCTTAGATGATAAAGCGATGGAGGAGTTTAAAGAAGCGATAAAGATTAACCCGGATTTTGCAGAGGCACATTATAATCTTGGGGTGGTTTATGGGAAGAAAGATTTGTATAATGAGGCGATAGAAGAGTTTAAAGAAGTGATAAAGATTAACCCGGATTATGCGGAGGCACATTATATGCTTGGGATTGCTTATTGTGTTTTAGGCAGAAAAAGTGAAGCACTTGATGAATATAGAATATTGAAAGAACTAGATAAAGAGAAAGCTAATGAACTTTTTAACTTAATTTATAAATAAT
>JAGLYT010000270.1 GCA_023132075.1 bacterium | reverse complement strand
CCGTTTACTATGCTTAACAATTTTTTCCATTTTTTCTCTTTGCTGTTCATCCAATTTCCCTAATTTCCCGGACAAAAAAATAGATGCATAACCCTTTATTGAGGTTAAAGGGGTACGCAATTCATGAGAAACCAAAGAAACAAAATCATCTTTCATTTTATTAAGTTTTCTTAATTTTAAACGCATAGAATCAAATTCTCTGGCCAACAACCCAATTTCATCGGAACTTTTTATTTGAACTTCTTCGTCAAAATTTCCTCTACCCAATATTTCGACCCTTTCCGCCAATTCAAGTATAGGAGTAGTTATCTTTTTCGCTAAAAGATAAGTTACTACAAAAGCAATAATCAAAAGAGTAAGAGTAATTTTTATACTTAATTTAATAATTTTTTTTTGCTGTTCGTTAACATTTGTCAAAGATATCCCTACCCGGCTAATTCCAATAATTCTTCCCTTGCTTTTTCCTCTTTTCCGTACTTTTACATCCAATAACGAATCCTCGATTGACTCCTCTGCCGTAGAAAAAACCGGCGCATAAAATTCCCAAACTTTTGAAGTAGAAAAAGGATATTGCCAGAATGGCTCTCTGGTATTATGTATTTTTTGTTTAACATCAGCATATAGTTTTTCATTTATCCGCATCCTGGTGTATTTGGTAAGTATTTTCCCCTTATTTTTGTACAGAAAGATATATACTACATCGTCCTCCGCCCACATACCTTCAATTGCGGGCTTGATAAAAGAATCCTCCTCGGAAAATATTGCCAGCTCACTCATTCTGGCTAAATTTACCGCTAAAGACATTCCTCTATCTACTAAATTTTCTTTTAATAATTTGTTTTGCTGTTGAATAAACACTCCGGCAAAAGTTAACGATACAAATAAAATCAAGGGAGCAACATACCAGAATAATTTCTTTTTAAAACTATATTTTATTTTTTTCTCCCGCATTTTTGTATCCCTAAATATTAATAAACTATCCACAAACTATATTTTTAATAACAGCACAGATTAAAAATAAAAAAATTTTGGATGAAAGATCCATCAGTAAAAAAACAAACTCTTATCGATAAATCTTATCCGCTCTTTCTTTCATTTCCTCGGGAATTTTAAGACCCATTATTTTGGCTGTTTTTAAATTAAGAAATAACTTTAAGGCTCGGGCAAAAATCAAAGAAGAATTTTCATCGTTTTCTTTTTTCAAAATTTGAAGAGCTAACTCCCCTGCTTGCCTTCCCATATCCGTTGCATCAAACGATACCGCTAATAAAGCCCCTCTTTTCACATACTTGTCAGAAAGACCAAACAAAGGAATTTTATTCCTGAACGAAAAAAGTAACATATATTTTATCGAAAAAGGCATAACAACAGTAGTATCCGGGACCATCCAAATCGCATCTATTTTACCTTCTAAATCCTTTATAGCATTAACAGTTTCTTCCCGATTATAAACCATATTAGAAATAAGCTCCAATCCTTCCCGTTTACAAACTTCTCTTGCTTCTGAAATTAAATATTCTGTTTATGCGGGATTATAAACAACCCCAATTCTCTTAACCAGAGGAAAAATTTCTTTTAAAGTTATAATTTGTGAAGCAGGAGCCACATTCATGCTAACCCCAGAAATATTTTCCATATCCCCTTCCTTAAATAAAACATCCGGATTTAACACCATACAAAAAACAATCGGGATATCTTTTATTTTACCTTTAAGTGCTTCCAAAGCAGAAGAATCTATAGCTAATATAAGATCAGGTTTTTCATCTTGCAAAGCAAAAATAATTCTTTCTTTCCTTTTATCTTCCAGGTAATAATGGCTATAACGACTATCTATACAAATTTCTTTAAACCCGCTTAACGCATTTTGATACGATTTAATGTCTTTACTCTTTACAACGGCAATTTTATAAGTATAAGGAAAAATTGATTTAACCGAAAAGAAAAAAGAAAAAAATATAATTATTGATAAAAAAATTATGTTTTTTTTCATTTTTCAGCCCTCCTGCTTTCTTTTCTGTTATTTCTGTAAAAACTGAAATTTATATTTCAATTCAAACAAAATCCATTTTTCTGACTAAAAAATAATTCCTTGTTTTCTTATTTATTTTTTCCACATTTTTTTCGTTTTGCTGCTTTAATAAAGTCTTTAAATAGTGGATGAGGACGTTGTGGCCTGGATTTAAATTCAGGATGAAATTGTACTGCCAAAAACCATGGATGTCTCTTAAGTTCAACCATCTCAACCAAATTCCCTTTTTTATATACCCCGGTTACAACTAACCCCCCGGACTCTATTTTTTCACGAAATTGATTGTTTACCTCATAACGATGCCGATGCCTTTCCATTACTAACTTTTTTCCGTATGCTTTCCAGGCAAGAGAATTTTTAGAAATATGACAGGGATAATTCCCCAAACGCATCGTTCCCCCTTTAGCAATAATCTCTTTTTGTGTATCCATCAAAGTAATCACCGGATAAGGAGTAGAATCAACAAATTCAGTGCTATCAGCTCCTTTCATTTTGCAAACATTTCTGCTAAATTCAATAACAGCACATTGCATTCCCAAACAAA
>JAGLYT010000027.1 GCA_023132075.1 bacterium | reverse complement strand
AAGGATTTTTTTAGGGTAATAAAGGTAAAAACCAATGCTCCGTATTTACTCAAGGAAACATTGAGTAAATTTAAAGGGAAAGAAATAATTTGTCTGGGTACTTTTTCCGATCCTTATCAACCGGTAGAAAAAAAATATAATATTACCCGAAGATTATTGGAAATTTTTGCTAACCTGGAATTTCCAGTGCATATTATGACAAAATCCGATTTAATTTTACGTGATCTGGATTTGCTGAAGGAAATTTCCAAAAAGACTTTTTGTGCCGTTTCTTTTTCTTTAACTACTATCGAACCCAAATTAGCCATGATGTTTGAGCCCCACACCCCTTCTTTTCAAAAGAGGTTGGCGGCAATGAAAAAGTTAGCCCAAAAAAAAATAACAACGGGAATAATATTAATGCCGATAATTCCTTATGTTACTGATGGAAGTAAGTGTCTGAATCTGATTCGAAAAGCAAAGGAAGTAGGAGCAAAATATGTTGTTCCTGGTGAGCTGATATTAAAGGATAATCAAAAAATACGTTTTTTAAGTCTGATAAAAAGATATTATCCTCACTTAGTACAGCGTTATCAAGCTTTATATCGGAAAGGTATTTCTCCCTATCCTACTTATAATTGGAGAATAAGCAAAGATATTTCTACTTTTTGTGAAAAAATAGGAATTTCGCAGAATATACCCATTGAAAAATTATAATCAGAAGATTTAAAAAAATAATTCGGGAAACTAAAAATAGATGAAACGATTACTTTTTCATACTTGTTGTGCACCTTGTATTTGTTCTATCCATCAATGTTTAATTAAAAGTAAAGAATACAAAATTACAGGATTCTGGTATAATCCTAATATTCATCCCTTTGGGGAATATCAAAAACGAATGATGACTTTGGGGTATTATTCGCAAGAAATGAATTTGCCTGTTATTTGGGAGAGGGAATATTCTCTGGTAGAATGGATGGAAGCAATAAAAGGCAAGTATAAAGACAAAGAAGAAAGGTGTTTGAGCTGTTATCGGATGCGATTGGAAGCAACAGCAAAAAGGGCAAAAGAAGAAAAATTTGATAGTTTCTCCACTACATTACTTTACAGTAAATTTCAGATGCATGAGAAAATAAAAGAGCTTGGCCAAAAATTAGCTCATATTTATGATATAGAGTTTTATTATCAGGATTTTCGTTCAGGATGGAAGGAAGGGATTAAACTATCCAAAAAACTAAATTTATATCGACAGCAGTATTGCGGATGTATTTTTAGTGAAAAGGAAAGATTTGATTTATCAACGGAAAAGCAATAAGGAAGGCAGAGAATAATTGGTGGGGAAATTTTTAATTGTTCTGGGAATGATTTTAGTTTTCATAGGAATAATTCTTACTTTAGGAATAAAAATTCCATTTTTAGGCCGCCTGCCCGGAGACATCCTGGTAAAAAAAAGTAATTTTAAATTTTATTTTCCTATCACTACCTGTTTTCTTTTAAGTGTTATTTTGACTATTATTTTACGTATTTTTATGCGCAAATAATTTTTTAAATGAAAAAGTAAAGTTTAAAAAAAATTAAAATTTTAAAAAATTTAAAAAAGGGGAGATGATGCGAAAAACAAAAATATTAGTTTTAGGAATGATGCTATGTATGCTGAATAGTTGTACTAAACCCGTTTTTTATCGAAGGGATAAATATTTATCTCCCAGAGAAACAAAAAAAGTGGCGGAGAAAAAAACTGTAACTGTAGTAAAAAAAAGGAAACCATCGGGAAAAAGGTTACCGCAAACAATTATTCGGATAGGAATTTTGCCCAAGAAGAAGGCAGTTTGTATTTCTTCAAAAGAACGATATGAGGTAATAGATGTATTTACTTCTGAGAAAATTTCTTTGGAAACGGAAAAGGTTTATTTAATAAAACCTCAGACACAGGGGATAAGCGTAGGTAATCATTTGTTGAGTTCTCAGATTCGTTTTGTTCCTTTATCCGGTGATTATGGAATTAAAGTGGATAATAGAAGGTATAGGGATAATATTGTAATTAGAAAAAAGAACAGCCATTTGACGGTAATAAATGAATTGGGAATAGAAGGATACGTTTGTGGAATTATGACCCAGGAAGTTTCTCCCCTCTGGCCGGCAGAGTCACTAAAAGCCCAGGCGGTAACAGCCAGAACCTATGCTTTAAAACATATGGGAAAACATAGCAAGCAGGGTTTTGATTTATGTGCGACTACCCATTGCCAGGTGTTTAACGGAATACAGGCGGAAGACCTTCGTACCAATCAGGCGGTATATGCTACATGGGGAGAAGTATTAACTTATCAGGGTAGGATAGCTAAAACTTTCTGTCATAGTTGTTGCGGGGGACACACCGAAAGTGAATCGGGAGCATGGGGAGGTGCTCAGTCTTCTCCTTATTTAAAAGGGGTGATTTGCCGTTTTTGTAAACCAGCTCCTCATTATCAATGGGAGAGACGTTTGACTTTAAAGTATATAGAAAATGCTCTAAAAAATAAGGGTTATTCTGTCGGTAAAATAAAAAGACTGGCAATTTCAGACAGAAACGATTCCGGACGGGTAAAAAAGTTAAAAATTGTGCATAGTCAGGGAACATTGGAATTACGGGGGAGTAAGTTTCGCGCAGCAATGGGTTATCAGGTTGTAAGAAGTTCTTTGTTTAATTTACGAATGGATGGTGAAGGGGTTAAATTTGTTGGCCGGGGATGGGGACACGGAGTAGGGTTTTGTCAATGGGGAGCAAAAGGAATGTCTTTGCGGGGATACAATTATAAGCGTATTTTGAATTGTTATTATCCTGGTACCCAATTAGAAAAATGGAGTGATTAAAATGGAGCTGAATGATTTTGATTTTAATCTTTCTCCTCATTTAATTGCTCAAAGTCCTGATCCGATAAGGGATAATTCGCGATTAATGGTTCTGGGAATAAATGATACATTTATTGAACATCGGAAATTTAGCAATATTATTGAATATTTAAAAAAGGGAGACTTGTTAATTCTTAATGATACCCGGGTTATACCGGCAAGATTATCAGGTGAAAAAGAAGGCACTAAAGGGAAAATAGAAGTTTTCCTACTGCGTAAACGTAGTAATGACAAAACGACAGAACAGGAGTGGGAAGTACTCTTTAAACCGGCCAAAAGGGTAAAAGAAGGAACGATTATTATTTTTTCGGGAGGGTTGCTCAAAGGCCGGGTTATTAAGAGGGAAAGAGAAAGCGGTATTGTTAAATTTGAAAGTAAAGATGATTTTTCTGATATCATTAATCAAATTGGAAGAGTTCCTTTACCCCCGTATATTAAAAGAGAAAAAACAGTGAATAACAATATAAACCCTATTGAAAGCATGGATAAACAAAGATATCAAACAGTATATGCTCAAAAGGAAGGAGCGGTAGCGGCTCCTACGGCGGGATTACATTTTACGCACAGTTTATTGGAAGAAGTTAAAAAAAAAGGAATTGAAATAGTTTTTATAACCCTGCATGTCGGAAGGGGAACATTTCAGCCGGTAAGGGTGAAGGAAATAACCCGGCACAAAATGCATAAGGAATATTATGAAATCAGTAAGGATTCTGCTCAAAGAATAAACAGGGCAAAAGAAAAAAATAAGCGTATATTTTGTGTGGGAACTACTACGGTAAGGGCTTTGGAGGATTCCGCCAAAGCAGGAAAAGTTGTTCCCGGCATAAAATCCACGGATATTTTTATTTATCCGGGATACAAGTTTAAGATGGTAGATGCATTAATTACTAACTTTCATTTACCTAAATCTACTTTGTTGATGTTAATTTGTGCTTTTGCCTCTGCCGGTAAAACAAATCAGCAAGGAATTGATTTAATAAAGAATGCTTATCAGAAAGCTATCGAAAAAAAGTACCGTTTTTACAGTTTTGGTGATGCGATGATTCTCTTATAATAAACGAGGTGAAAAAAATGTGGACTAAAGAAAGTTTGCAGGAAAAATTAAAAGAAAAATTAGCTGATTATCAATTCATTATTGCTTCCAATCGTGAGCCGTATGTTCATGAACATAAAGGGAAAAAAATTAAATGGGTAAAAGCAATTAGTGGATTAACTATTGCTATGGATCCGGTAATGCAAGTTGTCGGAGGAACATGGGTAGCTTATGGCAGTGGTGATGCCGATAAAGGGGTAGTAGATGAAAATAACCGGATTAAAGTTCCTCCCTATAACCCTGCATATACCCTAAAAAGAGTTTGGTTGAATAAAGAGGAAGAAAATGGTTATTATTATGGATATTCCAATTCTGCCCTCTGGCCGATGGCCCACATTGCTTATCAAAAACCTGTTTTTAATATTTCCGATTGGGAATATTATAAAAAGGTAAATAATTATTTTGCACAGTCAATTATGGAAGAAATGAAGGGGGAAAAATCTTTTATCTGGCTGCAGGATTATCATTTGACGCTTTGCGGTAAATACATCAAAGAAAAATTTCCGGAGGCAATCGTTTCTTTATTCTGGCATATTCCCTGGCCTAATCCGGAGGTCTTTCGTATTTGTCCACAAAGAAAAGAGATTTTAGAAGGGTTGCTTTCCTGTGACCTTTTAGGGTTTCACCTGAGGTATCATTGCCATAACTTTCTCTATGCTGCTGAACAGGAGTTGGAAGCAAAGGTCAACTGGGAAGAAATGAGTGTAACTTATCAGGGGCATAAAACATTGATTAGAGCGTTTCCCATCAGTGTAGATTTTGAAACGATAAATCAAAAAGTAAGTTCTCCTATTGCCGACAAGACAGTAGAGGAACTTCCCTTGCAGAGAGGGCCGTATTATGAAATTCTTGCCTTAGGTGTTGACCGGATAGATTATACCAAGGGGATTATAGAACGGATAAAAGCTGTCGACCGCTTTTTAGAAAAAAACCCTCAATATCAGGGAAAATTTTTATATTTACAAATCGGTGCACTTTCCCGGATGCACATAAAAAGTTATAAGCGATTATTTGAAGATATCCAGAGTCTTATTGAAGAAATCAACTGGAAATACAGGTCCGGTAATTGGTATCCGATTTTGTTTACCAGTGAGCGATTAGATTACCTGACCCATTTAGCTTATTATCGTGCCGCAGATTTAATGTTGGTCAGTTCCCTGCACGATGGAATGAATTTAGTGGCTAAAGAATTTATTTCTGCTCAGGTAGATTTAAAAGGTGTTTTAATTTTAAGTCCGTTTACCGGGGCGGCAAGGGAACTGAAAGAAGCAATATCGGTTAATCCCTATGATACGGAAACCTTTGCCGATGCAATAAAAGAGGGGATTGAGTTGTCCTCAGAAGACAAAAAAACCCGTATGCTATCGATGCGTGATTTAATCAAAGAAAACAATATTTATAAATGGACAGGAGACTTTATTTCCGAATTGGTCAAACTCTAAACCGTTTAAAAGAAGTTAAAAATATCTAAGGAAGATTTCTACGAAAGAAAATATCTTTCAAAATTCTTGATACTAATGACGTAGCGTAGTAATTTAACCAGTTGTAAATAATTATAGAATATAGAGCCTTTCATCGTTGTCCTTAAATTTCTTTCCGGTGTTGATATAAAATCTTTTATCCCATAATTGTATTTTTGTCTTGACAACAAATAGGACATATGGTATATTAATGTTGAGTGATATACATAGGACATATGTCCTATGTATTTTTACCGCGTTCGGGATAATTTTTTAATAAGGGATTAGAGGAGGGATTAAAAAATGAAGATACATTTTTTAAGTGATAAAGAAAAGTTGGAAAAAATTCTTAAAATAACCGGAGTATCCCGTTCTGAGCTTGCACGTCGTCTGGAAGTAAGCTATAAGACCCTCTATCGCTGGCTGGATAAAAATGTTGTACCGCATCCTTCCCTGTCTAATGATATTGAACAATTATTTAAAGAATATGTGGATTTAAGAAATGTTGTTTTGCTATTGCGTAATAAACTGAAAAATCCTATTCAGATGTTAAAGAATAACAAAGAAATACGCGATAAATTCTTTTTAGAGATGACCTATCATTCTAATGCCATAGAAGGAAGCCGTTTGACGGTAAAAGAGACTGAAAGGGCTTTTGAAGGGAAAAAGGTAAGGGGAAAGGAATTCTTTGAGGTCTTAGAGGCCATCAATCATAGAAATGCTTTAGAGTTTCTATTGGATAAGATTTGTTACGGTTTCAAAATTGATCAGAATTATATCCTGAAACTGCACGAGATAGTGATGTATAATTTTAGTAATAAATTACCCGGTAAATACCGGACAGGGTTTGTTAATCTGACCAATACGGAAAAAGTCCTTCCTTCTGCAGAGGATGTTCCCTTGAGGATGGGTAAGTTGATTAAAAATATTAATAATTACCAAAAAGAACCTATAAAAAAAATTGCCCATGACCATTATGAATTTGAAGTTATTCATCCTTTTTTTGACGGAAATGGGAGGGTGGGAAGATTAATTATGATTACTCAGCTTTTAAGCAAAGGTTTTGCTCCGGCGATTGTTCAGATAGATGACCGCTATAAATATTATATGGCTCTGGGTAAAGCCGATTATGGGGATTATAAAAATATTGTCCAGATGGTCTGTGATTGTATTATAAAAGGATACCACTTTTTTGAAAAAAACACAAAAAACAGCTAGAATTTTTTGTTAAGAATTTTTTGAAAAAATGAGCTATAAGGGAAAGACAGATAAAAGAAAAAATGAATTGACAATGCATAGACAATTAACTAAGATATAGGCGTTGCTTACGGGATATAGCTTGAGGTTTTAAAGTTTTTAGAAAAGAAACGATATTAGCTAAATTTTTTTATTTTAGTTGGAGGTTAAATATGGAAGTGACGATTAAGGAAGTAGTATCAAAAAAGGATATGAAAAAGTTTATTCTTTTTCCTCACAAATTATACAAGGATTGTCCCTATTGGGTCCCGCCGTTGAATATGGATGAAAGGACTACGTTGAGTAGAAAATCAAATCCCGCTTTTGATTTTTGCAGGGCAAAATACTACCTTGCTTATAAGGGTAATGACATTGTAGGAAGAATAGCCGGAATTATCAATGAAAAATATGTTGAGGTATGGAAAAACAAATATGCACGATTTGGATGGGTAGACTTTATTGACGATTATGATGTGTCTAAAGCCTTATTTACTGCCGTTGAAAATTGGGTAAAAGAAAATGGGATGGTGGGGATGCAGGGGCCCCTTGGTTTTACTGATTTTGATAAAGAAGGAATGCTTATTGAGGGGTTTGAGGAGTTAGGGTCGATGATGGGAATATATAATTATCCATATTATCCGGAACATTTAGAAAAATTATCTTATAAAAAGGAAGTGGATTGGCTTGAATTTCGGATAAAATTATCCGATGCCGTAGATGAAAAAATCGAGCGGATGGCAAATATTGTAAAAAAAAGGTTTAAACTGAAAGTGCTTAAATTAAAGACAACAAAAGAACTACTATCTTATGGAAAAGAAATATTTGAATTGTTAAATAATTGTTATAAAAACATATTTGGATTTGTGCCGCTATCCGAAAGACAAATGGATTATTATCCCAAACAGATTTTTTCCTTTCTTCGTCCCGAGTTTTTGCAAATAATACTTGATAAAGATGACAAAATAGTTGCTTTTGGGCTTACTATCCCTTCGATATCAATAGCGTTGCAAAAGGCAAAAGGAAAAATTTTCCCTTTTGGGTTTATTCATTTATTAAAGGCTAACAGAAAAAACGATAAAGCTGATTTATTAGTTATAGCTATAAGAGAAGATTTTCAGGGGAAAGGATTAAATGCTCTAATTATGACGGAAGGATATAAAACATATGTAAAAAACAATATTACCGTTGTGGAAACATCCAACCAGTTGGAAACAAACCATAAAGTATTGTCGTTATGGCATCGATTTAATGCGAAACAACATAAAAGAAGGAGATGTTTCACTAAATTATTTAACAGTAAAACCGGTGATTTGAGCTAAAGTGATTTTTTGAATTCATTATTGGATTAGAAATGGGGATGTAAGGAAAACAGGTGAAACCATTAAAGGAGGTTTGCTGTTGTGGAAGATAAGAAATATGCCCTGATTACGGGTGGGTCATCAGGTTTGGGGTTTGCTTTTGCTAAAAATCTGGCGGAAAAAGGTTATGTTCCTATTCTTATTGCCAGGAGGAAAAACAAGCTGGATGAAGCAGTGGATAACATTAAAAAGACGGGGTTTGATGTTTATGGTTTTCAGGGGGATATTACCTCTCAGGAAGATTTGACCAGTATATCTGAAATCATAAAGGGGCAGTTTGGAAAAATAGAATTTCTGGTCTTGAATGCGGGAGTAGTTAATGTCAGTTTATTGGCTGATTATGATGACTATGAAAAAATGAAAGAAGATATTGAAATCGATTTATGGGGAACAATCTTATCAACCAGAATTTTTATGCCTTTATTAACATCCGGTTCTAAAATCTTAATGATTTCGTCGGCATTTGGATTAATTGGAGGGGCAGGATATTCTACCTACTGTGCAGCAAAAGCGGGAATTGTTAATTTTGCCGAGGCAATTAGAAGAGAACTTCTTTGTAAAGGTATAGCGGTATATGTGGCTTGTCCCGCAGATATAGATACTCCTCAATACGCCGAGGAAAGAAAAAATATGCCTGAATGGATGTCAAAAGGCCTTTCAGCAAGGCATTCACTTTTATCTCCCCAAAAAGCCGCCGAAAAAATACTTAATAAATGCAAAGGAAGAAGATTTTTGATTACGATTAATCCTGAGGTTTTTTTACTGCGCATATTAAGCAAGATTCTTCCCGGAAGAATAATAACAAGCATATTAGATTCAAGCCTTCCACGCCCCAAGTAAGTATTTAGGGATATTTGTTCCGGGGATAGAGGGTTCTCTTGGGTAACAATACTAAAAAAAATTTAATCCCAAATTTTTAATTTCACTAAGATGATTGGTTAATATGAAAATGAGCAAAATTAGAATAGATAAGATTATTCGGTCAAAAAGACGGACTTTGGCCTTAGAAATTGAACCTGATGCCAGCCTGATTGTCAGGGCTCCCCAAAGAATTTCATTAGATTACATTGAACAAATTGTGCAGAAAAAGCGTTTATGGATACAAAGTAAACAGCAATTAACCAGGGAGAAGTATGTAAAAATACAATCAAAGGAATTTGTGAATGGGGAAGGTTTTCTTTATTTGGGCCATACCTATTCTTTATCTATTGTTAATAATAATGTTCCATTTTTATTCGATAATGAGTTTCTGCTTTCAAGACATTACCTTCCCAAAGGGAGAAAACTATTCATGGATTGGTATAAGAAAGCAGCATATCAGAAGATAGGGGACAGATTAGACCGGTATTCTTCTCTTTCCGGGCTTAAATATAACAAATTTGGTATAACAATTGCTCAAAAACGTTGGGGTTCCTGTAATTATAAGAATAATTTATCTTTTAGCTGGCGATTAATAATGGCCCCGTTGAGGGTGATTGATTATGTGGTTGTTCACGAATTAGTCCATACTGTAGAAAAAAATCATTCAAAGAGGTTTTGGAGTAGAGTTAAGTTGTTGGACCCAAATTATCAAAACAATAAAAAATGGATAAAAGAAAATGAGCACAGATTAATAATTTAAAGATGGATATCGGGGAACATCTATGAAAAAAATATTACTGGTTAATCCCTGGATATATGATTTTGCGGCTTATGATTTATGGCTTAAACCCTGGGGGCTTTTGAAGATATCGTCAATACTTAAAAAAGAAGGTTTTAAAGTATACTATGTGGATACATTAGACAGGCATCATCCCTTGATTGAAGAAAAAATTAAAGATCGTTTGGATGGGACAGGGAAGTATTTAACCAAAGAAATCAAACAGCCGGATGTTTTCCAAAATATTCCCCGAAAGTATAAAAGATACGGTTTGTCCTTACAGTATTTTATAAAAGCTTTACCTCAAGAGGATATGGATTTTATATTGGTGTCTTCAAGTATGACTTACTGGTATCAAGGGGTATTTCAGGCAATAAAGACGCTTAAACGGGTTTACAAAGGTGTTCCTGTCATCTTAGGGGGAACCTATGCGACCCTGTGTTATAATCATGCATTAGAGAAAAGCGGGGCGGATTATGTTATCAAGAACAATGAGCTGAATAAACTTTCCCTGATTTTGGGAAAAGAATGTGATTTTTCTTTTAGCAATATCTTAAACGAACTGATAGATTATGAATTTTATCACAATCCCGCTTATACTGTTTTGAGAATATCCCTGGGATGCCCTTTTAATTGCCTTTATTGTGCCCAAAAGCTGTTGGGTCCTGGTTTTATGCTCAAAGACAAAAAAAGTGCTTTAAAAGAGATTAAATTGCTTTATCAAAGAGGTATAAGGAATTTTGCTTTTTATGATGATGCCCTTTTATTTAATCAGGATTATATAAAATGGTATCTGGAAGCAATTGTAAAAGAAGTAGGTCAGGATATGAATTTTTATACACCTAATGGCTTGCATGCTAAATTTCTTAGTAAGGATATAGCAAAATTAATGAAAGAGGTTAACTTTGTAAATCCGATATTAAGTCTGGAAACAGTTAATAAGGGAAAAGAAAAGCTTTGGCATCGGAAGGTTACCGGAGAACAACTTCAAAA
>JAGLYT010000269.1 GCA_023132075.1 bacterium | reverse complement strand
CCCTTAGCCTGCTGGACCGTCATTATTTTTACAGCATCCTCTTTTTCTTCCAATTGGATACCCAATTCCCGTCCGTATGAAGACATCAACCCCTGCAAGTTCTCCATAAACTTCTCAAAGCCCAGCTTTTTGCCGGAAAACCTGTTTTCTATTCGTTGATATTTTTTTATTATTTCATTAAAATAATTAAGCTGTCCGGATATTTTTTTATCATCTCTACTTTGCTGAAGAAAACCAAAATCCAAATATATTTTATAGAGAATTTCTTCCAGCGATTTTTCTGCTTTAATTTGTTGAAACTCTTTTATTTTCTCTACAAATTCAGAAATAATATCCCTGGTCCGGGTTTTTAAATAAGGAAACGAAGAATTTTTCAACTCTCCAAAAATTTCCAACAGGTTTTTATTTTTTTTCTCACTCAAAGTAACCAATCTTTCCATATCTACTTTATCTATGCAGAAATTTAAAGTAGTTAATGCCCAAATGATATGAAAATTAGAGAGGGTTTTCTTCTTAAATTTATCTATTACCTGTAAAACGGAAATAAGGCTGATAATTAACGGCTGTTTGAAAAACCCTGTCCCTCCCAGCACTGTACAGGGAATCTGGTAAAACGACAATGCATTGACTAAACTATCTACTTCTTTTCCTATATCCCGGGAAAGAATAAGAAAATCCTTATAATATAAGGTTTCTCCTTTTTTATTTTTTTCTCTTATTAATTTATAAATCGTGCGGGCAATAAAAAAACTTTCTTCTTTACCGGTATCAAATTTATAAGGTAAAATTCCAACCGGGGAAATGCCTGGCTTAGAGGAAATGTTTATAACCTGCGGGTTGAATTCCTGAATAAACTTTTTCTTTATTTCTTCCGGCCTTGCTCCCCGAAAGGAAAAAATACTTTCTTTAATGTTTCCGGCTGTTATAAGGTTACTTTTTTCATCAGCAAGAATTTGCAGGAGTCGAAATTGCTGATAATCAATATCCTCAAAATCATCCACTAAAATATACTTGAATTTATTTTTATAGGTTTCGAATACATCCTTTCTTCCTTTAAATAAATCAATTGTCTGCAGGGTAAGGTCCCGAAGATCCAGATAATCACTCTCGTGAAGTTGAGTATTATATTTATAAAAAATTTTTTCTAATTCCGCAAACTTTCCGCCTTCTTCTTTCAATCGTTTAAGTTTATGGAGATTTTGTTTCATTAAATCGACAAAGTTTACCATTTCATTAATGAAAAAGACCGAAGACTTTGCCTTAGCATAAAATTTTAAATTTAGAGAGGTTTCTTCCAAAAGCCTTTTAAGAACTAACTTTTCTTCCATCCCTCCAATTATCTGAAAATTAGGACTAAGAAATGTTTTTTGCGGTAAGGCGGATAACTGATAATAATTGTCTCTCAGGATTTTTTTACAAAAAGAAGAAAAACTATTAATCCAGAGCTCGGAAAAACCTTCCTCTGTCCATTTAATGAGCTTTTCTTTTACTTCTTCGGCTATTTTATCATTAAAAGTAAAAAAAAGAATTTCGTCCGGTCTTGCCTTTTTCGTTTTTATTATATTTTCTAAATCTTTGTATAAATAACTGGTTTTTCCTGCCCCGGGAGACCCCGTAATGTAAACAACTTTTTTTTCTCCCATTTTTAAGCCTCTTGACTCAACCAACTCAACTCCGTTCCCTTATTGTTTTATAATTTTTTTCGTTGTTTTAAAATGCATCTTAGCGACTTTATTTAATATTGCCGGGCCGTGTTTTTGAACTAAAAACCGTGCTTTTTCCTCCACCAGGGAAGAAGCCCCCCGCGGTAAAACAGTACCGATTTCCTGAGACAGGGCTTGCATCCGTTTAATAAACTCCGCCCGGGCTAAAATAGAAGCAGCCGCTACGGCCAAATCATCTTCCGCCCTAGGCCTTAACTCTAAAAAAACCCGTTTCCCTTTTTTCATCAGGGCATTTACAACAAACTTTTCATCCCCGAATTGGTCAGTAACTACCTTTTCACAATTTACCTTATCAAGTAAATTTTCTATTACCCGGGCATGCCCCCAGGCCAGCAAACGATTAAGATTTTTTATTTTACCATACAACTCATTATATTTTTCCGGCCCGATAACAACAATCGAATAATGACTCTTCATCTTGCGCAAAGAATTACTTATTTTGTTCATAACATTATCCGAAGTTATTCGTTTACTATCCCGCACCCCTAATTCGGTTAATTCATTTATGCGGTTTTTTTCGATATAAAACCCGGCAATTACCAACGGGCCAAAGTAATCCCCTTTTCCCGACTCATCCGTTCCTATCCAACTTGAAGATGTTCCTTTTATCATTAAAAATCCTTTTCATTAAAATTACGGGTTAAAGAAAAACCCAATTTCAAATTTCAAACTTCAAAATTTAAATTCCAAAACAAAAAATGAAGGTGAAATGTATTTCGAACGATATAGCAAATTTTAGCACAAACAAGGGTTAAAAAAATGGAACTGTCTGAGCATAAGCGAGTTTTCCATTTTTAGCTTGTTTTTGCGTGCCCAAAGGGGTAAGCGAGAGAACCATGTTTTGTCTTTATTAAACCACCT
>JAGLYT010000268.1 GCA_023132075.1 bacterium | reverse complement strand
TAGATGTTCACGGACAGCATGAGCATCAGACTTTATTAAAGAGAAAGGAACAGTTGAATGTTTTAGATAATTTTGCTAACCTTTTTTCTTTACGGGAAAAAGTTTCAATTTTGTATCGGCAGTATGTGCATCAAAAAGGGGAAAGGGATAAACTTATATCATCAGAGGAAGACAGGAAACGCAAAATTGATTTTTATCAATTTGAGATTGAAGAAATTAATCAGGCAAAACTTGTTTTAGATGAAGAAGAAGAATTGGAAAAAGAATATCGCTTGTTATTTAATGCACAGGAGTTGTCTGTGCTTTATTCGGGTGTTTATGAAAAATTGCATGAAAAAGAAGAATCTATTCTTGATTTGCTTAAATCTGTTCAAAAAAACTTAAAAGAAATTACCCGGATCAATTGTGAAGTAGAAGATGTTTTGGAAAACGTAAATAATGTTTTCTTTGAATTGGAAGAAATAGGCGAGAATGTTTGTGAGTTTAAAGAAAAAATTAAATTTGATTCTCCTCGATTGGAAGAAATCGTAGAAAGAAAAGATTTAATTATTAAATTAAAAAGAAAATACGGAGATAGCATTAAGAAGATATTAGAGTATAAAGAAAAAATAGAAAAAGAATTAGAACAATTGCTTTCCTATGAGGAAAACAAAGAAGAAGTTGAAAAAAAAATAGAAAAAACTAAGAAGGAATTATTTGAGTTAGCCAATAATTTATCCCGGCAAAGACAAGCAGCAGCAAAAATTCTTGAAAAGAGAGTAAAGAGCCAACTACGTACTTTATCTATGGATAAAGTGAGATTTGTAATAGATAGGAAAGAAGATGAATTAAATTTTAGTGGTTTAGACCGGATAGAATTTTTAATTTCGCCTAATGTCGGAGAGGATTTAAAACCGATTAGTTTAATTGCTTCCGGAGGGGAATTATCCCGGATTATGCTCGCTTTAAAAACTGTTTTGGCTGATGCGGATGCTGTTCCCTGTCTTATATTTGATGAAATTGATGCGGGCATTAGTGGGGGTGTGGCAAAAACCATAGGGGAAAAATTAATTGAATTGGCTAATATTCACCAGGTAATTTGTATTACGCATTTGCCTCAGATAGCAAGCTTTGCTTCCGTCCATTTTTTTGTAACCAAACAGGTGCAGAAAGGCAGAACGGAAACATTGGTTAAAAAATTAGCAAAGCAGGAAAAAAATAATGAGATTGCCCGGATGCTGGAGGGAGATAAGGTTAGTGCTCTTACTTTAAAACATGCAGAAGAAATGGTTGAACAAGCAAGAGACAAACGAAAGATGAAAGATGATAGATGATAGACGAGAGACGACAGACAAAAGAAAAAAGATAGTCCATAGTCGACAGTCCATAGTCCATAGATTACGAATAAAGACAAAGATAAAGACGAAAGACAGGCACAAAGTAAAAGAAAAAGGATATAGAATAAGAATCTTGGACTTTAAAATTTTAAATTGAAATAATAAGATAAATGGAAAATAGGGGGTGGAAGTAAGAGTGATTGAGATTAAAAATTTAACTAAGAAATATGGGGAGCAGGTGGCTGTAGACAATATCTCTCTTAGTATAAACAGGGGAGAAATATTGGGGTTTTTAGGTCCCAATGGGGCAGGGAAAACAACTACTTTAAGGGTTATTGCTTGTTATATGCCGGCAACTTTGGGTTCTGTTTCAGTGGCGGGTTATGATGTTTATCAGTCTTCTTTGCAGGTAAAGGAAAAGATTGGTTATTTGCCGGAAACTAATCCCCTTTATTCGGAAATGGGGGTAATAGAATATTTGTATTTTATTGCTAAATTGAGAAATATTCCTTCCGGTAAAATAAAAGCAAGTGTAAGAAAAATAGTGGAACTTTGTGCTCTGGGAGGGGTAATCAGGAAAAATATCGGGGAACTTTCCCGGGGATTTAAACAACGGGTAGGTCTGGCACAGGCAATTATTCATAATCCTCCTGTACTTATTCTTGATGAGCCGACGTTAGGATTGGACCCGAATCAAATCGTGGAAATAAGGGATTTAATTAAGAGATTAGGAAAAGAAAAAACGGTTATTCTGAGCAGTCATATTTTATCCGAAGTGCAGGCAACTTGTGACCGGGTAGTAATTATTAACAAAGGAAAAATTGTTGCTGATGGAAAAAAAGAAGAGCTCCAATCTATGATTAAGGGAAGGGAAAAAATTTACTTGCGGTTGAAAGGAAAAGAGAGTCGGGCAGTAGTGGATTTTTTTGGAAGTAAGAAAGATATTTTTAATGTAGCAATAAAGGAAGAAGGGATAGACAGTGTTGAGTATGAACTTGAGATTGATAAAGGAGTGGATTTAAGAGAAGAGGTTTTTCATTGGACGGTAAAAAATAAATGGGTGATTTTAGAAATGATACCCAAGAAAATAAGTTTGGAAGATGTTTTCCGCAGATTAACGATAGAGGGGGATAAGGAGTAGATGAAAAACATAAGAACAATTTTTAGCAAAGAATTTAAAGCATATTTTACTTCTCCGGTTGCTTATATAGTAATAATTGTTTTTTTACTTGTTTCCGGATGGTTTTTTCAGGCAACCATGTTTCTGGTTAATCAGGCTACAATAGGAGCTTTTTTGGGTAATG
>JAGLYT010000267.1 GCA_023132075.1 bacterium | reverse complement strand
ATAGAAAGATGGCAAAAATAAATAAAAAAAGGGGGTATGGGGGAAAGTGCAGCAGATAAAATTTGGGACTTCGGGGTGGAGAGGAATTATTTCAGATGATTTTACATTTGAAAACGTCAAAATTGTTGTTCAGGCAATAGCGGATTTCATTAAGCAAGAAGAAAGCAAAAATAAAAGGTCTTTGGATTCTAATCTTTCTGTGGTGATAGGATATGATACGCGGTTTTTATCTAAAGAATTTGCCCAAAAAGCGGCGATGGTTTTAGCTGCAAATAATATAAGAGTTTGTCTTTCCGGACGAGATGTTCCTACCCCGGTAATTGCTTATTATATCTGCCGGAAAAAAATGCAGGGAGGAATTAATTTTACTGCCAGTCATAATCCGGCAGAATATAACGGAATAAAATTTTCCCGCTTTTCCGGTGGTCCGGCTTTACCGGAAGAAACGAAAATAATAGAAAAAAAATGTGTTATTTTAAAAAAGAAAGGTATAAAAATAAAAGAAATGCCTTTAAAGGAAGGGTTAGAAAAGAAACTGATAAAGTATGCCGATTTACAAAAGATTTATATGAGAAGGATTAATCAGTTAGTTGATTTAAAAATGATAGGAAAACGGAGACCGAAAATAATAGTTGATTTAATGTATGGGACTGGCCGTAATTATCTGGATAATATTCTCGAAGAAGCTGGTTGCAGGGTTAGGAGGGTACATGATTGGACAGATGCTTATTTCGGAGGACATTCTCCGGAACCTTCCTTTAAAAACATGTCTGAGGCTGCAAGCTTGATTAAAAAAGAAAAGGCATCTTTGGTCTTGGGTTTAGATGGTGATGCTGACCGGTTTGGTATTATTGATGCGGATGGGTCGTTTATTTCCCCTAATCAGGTATTGGCTCTTCTCCTTGCTCATTTACTCAAGACAAGGAAATGGAAAGGGGTAGTAGCTCGTTCGGTAGCTACTTCCGCTTTTGTTGATGCTATAGCAAAAAAATATGGAATTCCGGTAAGGGAGACCCCTGTAGGTTTTAAATATATCGGAGATATAATGACTAAAGAAGAAATGATTATTGGGGGAGAAGAGAGCGGTGGGTTAACTATAAAAGGGCATATTCCGGAAAAAGACGGGATATTAGCCTGTTTGCTTATAGCGGAGATGGTTGCCTATGAAGGGAAATCAATAAAAGCAATTTTAAAAGGTCTTTATAAAAAATTTGGATTGTTTTTAACTGATAGAATTAATTTTCGGCTTACAACGGATAAGATGAAACGATTGAAAAAAAGGTTGAAAGAAAATCCACCTTCTAAAATCGGGGATTTAAAGGTATCTAAATTAATAACCATAGATGGTTTTAAGTTTCTTTTACAGGACGGAAGTTGGGTAATGATTCGTTTTTCAGGAACTGAGCCGGTAGTGAGATATTATATAGAAACTAATTCGGAAATTAAAATGAAAAAATTGGCGAAAGCGGGGAAGTCATTAGTAACTAAATAATAAAGGATAAAATAAAATTTACAAAAAAGGAGTAATAGAAAAATGGAACGAATTAAAGAAGTAAAGGCAAGAGAAATTTTGGATTCAAGAGGTAATCCTACAATAGAAGTGGATGTTACTCTTTCTTCAGGAATAATGGGCAGGGCGGCAGTTCCTTCCGGGGCATCTACAGGGGAACATGAAGCGGTGGAGTTAAGGGATAAAGATAAAAACAGATATAAAGGGAAAGGGGTATTGAAGGCAGTAGAAAACGTTAAAAACGTAATTACTCCGGAGTTAATAGATAAGGAGGTTACCAATCAAGTTAATCTTGATCAAATAATGATACAACTGGATGGAACGGCAAATAAAAGCAAATTAGGCGCAAATGCTATTTTAGGGGTTTCTTTAGCTTGTGCCAAGGCAGCGGCGAAATCTCTTTCTCTACCTTTATATCAATACATTGGCGGAGTGAATGCGAAAGAATTGCCTGTCCCTATGATGAATATTATAAACGGAGGACAGCATGCAGATAATACTGTAGATATTCAGGAGTTTATGATTGTTCCTGTAGGAAGTCAAAATTTTAGAGAAAGTATAAGAATGGGGGTGGAAATATTTCATTCTCTGAAAGAAGTGTTAAAGTCTAAAAATTTTAGTACAGCTGTAGGTGACGAAGGAGGGTTTGCTCCTAACCTTTCTTCTAATGAAGAAGCGTTACAGGTAATTATGGAAGCCATAGAAAAAAGCGGGTATAAAGCAGGGGAAGAAGTATGTATTGCCCTGGATCCTGCGGCCAGTGAATTTTATAAAAACGGCAAATATGTTTTGGAGGGAGAAAAAAAAGATAAGGAAAAAGATTCTGAGGCGATGATAGAATTTTATAGTTCTTTGGTCGCAAAATATCCAATAGTTTCCATAGAAGATGGGTTAGCTGAGGATGATTGGTCGGGATGGAAGATGATGACCGATAAATTGGGAAAGAAGATTCAGATAGTGGGGGATGATTTATTTGTAACTAACACTACCCGGTTAGCAGAAGGAATTGAAAAAGGGATAGCAAATTCTATTCTTATTAAATTGAATCAAATAGGTACATTGACTGAAACTCTGGATGCGATTGAAATGGCCAAAAGGGCTGGTTATACTTCCGTTGTTTCTCATCGTTCCGGAGAAA